>CALEYM010000268.1 GCA_937926185.1 uncultured Bacteroidota bacterium
AAAAAAAGAAAATAACAATGTACGCATTGATAAATGGTATTTTGAAAACAAAAAGTGATGGCTGAATACAATAAGGAAAATGATCCGGCAGGGCAGCGTTTTTATTTGGATGCAAAAATCCGGTTTTTAACGCAGTTTGGGCTTGTTATTCGACTCTTTGCTAATTGAGGACGTTAAAGAAGGGTTTAACGGGTTTCGGGTTAGCGGGTGTCAGAACCCGAAACCCGTCAACCCGAAACCTTTTACCCCCCTAATGCCCGCCCGATCAGTGCCACGCCAAAAACGAGCAACACAAGGCCTATGGCAATTTGTACCCAGCGGGTGTGTTCCGGGGTCAGGAAATGCCGTACCCGTTTGGCAGCGTAAGCTTTAAGGGTGTCTGTTAGAATCAGGGTAAACATCATGCCGCTGAAAAAGGACAAGGTTTCCCTGGGCATCCATTGGTTGGGCACCACGACGGCACTGGCAATGCCCAGCCAGAAAAATACGGTAAAAGGATTGATGGTGTTGAGTAAAAAACCGCGCAGCCAGTAACCGGGCAGGCCCCAGCGCATCCAGTTGTGTTCCACGCCGGGCGACTCAGGGCCGTCCAGGGCATCCAGAACCCGGTCGGCGGTGGTCGGAGTATCGGCGGTCGGGCCTTTGCGCCGAATCAGGGCGGCCAGGCCGAAGACCAGCAATACCGAGCCTCCCGCCAACCCGGCCCACAATCGAAAATGCGGCAAGGCCGTCAGCGCTGCCAGGGCATCCACACCCCGGTACACCAGAAAAATGTACAAAACATCGCTCATCCATATACCCGATGCCAGGGCCAGGCCGGCGCGAAACCCACGTTCCAGACTGGCCTGCATGATGGCAAACAACAGCGGCCCAACCATAAAACTGAGCGAAAGCCCCAATAAAACGCCTTGAAACAACATACCTGCTGACAAAAAGAGCGGCAAAAATAAAATTTCCATCCCGGGACTTGCTCATTCCCGTTTTTTTTCAAAATCCTCACATCATCGTAGCAGTACATTAATACAAAAATAAAACCTTATACCCAGTTATGTCCTGCCGTGTTCTCGGGTATTGAAACTGCCGGAGTGGCGGATGCGGGTAAAGTTGCGGCGATTGTGGAACGGTTGATGAATTTGCCGGCCAGCGAGCCGCGTTACTCAACAGGCAGGCTACCGGGCCTTTTCTTACCGATCCATCCGAAGTGTCGGCAAAAAGCCAACTTTCAGGAAAAACCCGCGAACACGGGCAAAACGTATGAGTTTTGCCTGTCCTTTACAACAACGCCTCCTGAAAGCCGGGAACAATCAGTTTGATCGGCATGATTTTTTCTTTCCGATCGGATTACAACAAATTATTCACCGGACAAACCTGATGAACGGCAGTCCAATATTTAAACAGATCAATGCGCCTGCGCAATCACACCGGATCATATTGCGTGTGCTGACCCTCTCCGGCGTACTGTTTTTACTGCATTTTGTCTGGTGGTATTTTTCAGCCGGCCATGCCGGCCATCCTGTTTTATTCTGGCTCCTGAGTATTTCTTTGGGGTACAAATTACTCCACCTGTTATATGAATGGTACTACCTGTCGGCCATCGATATGCCCGACCGCCCTGTTATCCGGCGGCAATGGACGGTGGACATATTGACCACTTATGTGCCGGGGGAGCCATACGAGATGATCGAGCGGACGCTCCGGGCCATGGTGAACGTGTCGTATCCCCATACAAATATACTCTGCGACGAAGGCAACGACCCGCGCCTGAAAAACCTTTGCGTCGGGCTGGGCATTATACACGTGTATCGCGGAACCGACAAAACGGATGCCAAAGCCGGCAATATCAACCATGCCCTGCGGGAAGTGGCCCGCGGAGAAATTTGCGTGATCCTTGACCCCGATCATATTCCGGCGCCTGAATTGCTCGACCGGGTATTGCCCTATTTTGAAGACGAAAAGGTGGGTTTTGTGCAAACGATCCAGGGCTACTACAACCAGTCGGAAAGCAGCGTGGCCAAAGGCGCCGCGGAACAAACCTACATGTTCTACGGCCCCCTCATGATGGGTATGCACCGGCACGGAACCGTACAGGCCATCGGCGCCAATTGCGCATTCCGGCGAAAAGCGCTCGACAGTATCGGTGGTCATGCCGCCGGTTTGTGCGAAGACATGCATACCTCGATGCGCCTGCACGCGGGCCGGTGGCGTTCCGTTTATGTGCCCGAACGGCTCACTGCGGGCCGGACGCCTTCTACCCTGTCGGCTTTTTACCGGCAACAGCTCAAATGGGCGCGCGGCAGTTTTGAACTCTTATTAAACGTGTATCCCCGCCTTTTCAGGTGGCTGAGCCCGCGCCAGCGAATCCATTACTTCCTGCTGCCGCTTTACTTCCTTTATGGTCTGGTCGGGCTGATCGATTTGAGCGTGCCCGTCATCTCTTTGATCAGTTTTAACGTACCGCTTTTCATCGACTTTCACGAATTCGCGCTGCGTATCCTGCCGACCATAACGGTCATTATCCTGATCCGGCACTATGCGCAACGCTATGTGCTGGAGCAGCACGAAACAGGGTTCCATTTTACCGGCGGTATATTGCGGGTATGTACCTGGTGGATTTATCTGCTGGGGTTTATCTGCACACTGTTGCGGGTCAGGATACCTTACGTACCCACACCCAAAGACAACCGCATACAAAATGAATGGCTCATCAGCCTGCCCAACCTGGCAGTAATAATGATCAGCGCGGTAGCCATTTTGTACGGACTTCGGCACGATAAAACGCCGTACACCTGGATCATGGCGGGCTTTGCCGGCATGAACATCATCCTGCTCGCCACCGGGGTATCGATGGGATTGCGCCGGTGGGCCGCTTTGCTTCGGCGGCACTCCCTGACGGCTATCGTCGCAACATACAAAAACGAGTGGGCACAGTTCAGGCGTCGGATCATTTACCGCAACCTCAGGAACAACTTCGCGGCCCTTACGCTGCTTTTCCTGGCCCTTGGCGTTTCGGTTGTCAACCTGTCATACCGGGGTGACCAGGTCACTCTTTCCAGACTGGCGCCTCCCCAAATAAAACAATTCAGAACACCCGGAATGACCTCAACCGGTGATGCGTGCTCTTTGTCGGGGCAACATTTTTCAGCGGGCGAACTCCGGAATATGAAAATGTTTCATTTGAAAGGCGCGGAAAGCCCGGTCATCCTACAATGCGCCCAAATACTTTCCTATTGCAAACGCGCGCTGATCACGCCCTTTTTTTGTTGGGAACCGCCTCCGGTACCCAGCCCGAACATGCCCGCGGAATGCACTGAAAACCACCCGGTTTTGAAAGAATTTGCGCAACAACTGGCCCGCCTGTGCAGCGATTTTGACGAACCTATTATCTTGTGCCCGCGACCGTTGACCGGCGCGCCGGATTCCATACAGGTAAAAACCTACCAGACCCTGCACGACAAGCTGCGCGAAGCAGGGGCAGACAATATCACTTTCGCCTGGCAATATCAGCCCGACCAACCTCAACTTTACCCGGGTGCCGATTACGTCGATCTGGCAATATTGTCGCAACCCGCGGACGAAGCCGTTTCCGGGTTTATCCGGCAATGGAAAAATGAACGGCGCCAACATCCGGTGTTTTTACTGTTCGACAAAAATCCTGCCCCGGAAGCACACCGTTCGCTGCTTGACCAGTTCAGCCGGTACAGATACCCTGTATTCGGCTGGGCCGATGCCGCTTGCCTGGCTGATCAAGCCGGCCCGGAACGCGAACCGGCCGTTTTCCCCAATTCAACTCTTACCAACGCAGAAGCGTTCGAAGACATCCCGCATTTCGACGTACACCTGCTCAACCGCGGCGTGGTTTATCATGCTGAAAAAAAAGCGTTTGAATGGTGGGTGAATGGGGCGCCCCTTTATGTGAAAGGAGTGGCCTACAATCCGGAACAAGATTGGCGCGACGATAAATGGCCGCTGACACGCCGGCAACTGGAACACGATTTTGAACAGATCAGGGAAATGGGGGCCAACACCATCCTGCGCGTCGGCCCCGGCCTGTACGACCAAAATATTCTCACCGTAGCCGGGGAAACCGGCCTCAAGGTATTGTACAGTTTTGATTTCGACCCCCAAACCGACTTTCTGCACGACACCGTTTATTTGAAGAAACAAAAACGGAAAATTATCCAGTTTATACAGAACCATAATAACCTGGAAACAATACTGGCCTGGAATCTCGGCTGCGGTACCTGGAACGGACTCGAACAGTATTTTAACCGGCCGTATCTGCTCCCTGTACGCCAGGCATACCTGAGAGCCGTGGAAGACATTGCCCGCGAAATCAAACAAATTGACCCCCTTCGGCCCGTTCTGACGGAACTGCACGGCGACCGGCAATTGAAAAGCGCCCTGCGCGATGTACGCCGTTTCGCACCCTCCATCGATATACTTGCACTGAGCGGACATTTTGGTGAAAATGCCGATTACGTACACCGGACTATGCGCGAAGAGTACCCAACCAGACCCTACCTTGTCAGCGCGTTCGGACCCATGTGGGACACACAGTTAATGGATACAGAAAACCGGGTACGGGAAACCAGTAGTTTTGAAAAGGCCCGCTACTATTCATCCTACTGGAATAAATCGGTTGTGCCGTTCAATGGTTCCAATCTGGGCGGTGTCGCCTACTGCTGGCGCGACCGGCGGGAAGGCGCCGCCACGCTTTCCGGGATCGTTGATTACAAGGGCAGATTGAAACCGGCTTATTTTGCCCTTAAACAAGTATGGACGGGCACACCGCAACAATTCCCCATTGCCGACATCACCCTGTTCGATGAGGCCGGATTCAGCGGAGGGCGTCTGATACAGACAATTCAAGCCCATTATGCCGGCCCTTTCGACGGCGCGCTGCGCTACGAATGGCATATTGAACGCCAGGAATTTCTCGGACGGGTAGATGAAATGACTGTTGAATACGATAAACTTGGGCAATGGGGCTTCAAACTGTACCGGGAGTATTGCAAAAAAACAAAAATGTTTTACCCTACCAGCCGGGGCAACATGGTACATTATATGCACCAAGACGCTGATCCGTACCAACGTATTTATCTGCACGTGAGCGACGACCAGGGGCATGTCGTTACGGCTTCTTGTCCGTTGCCTGTCGCGCAAAACCGCTGAACTATGTTTATTCCATACCGGTCCTTTACCGCCTGCCTGTTCTGGGGCCTCCTCCTCGCGAACCTGTGCTGCGGGGATAGCTCCACCGGATTTCGTACAACGCAGCGCACCGCCGGCGGAAAAGTGCAAATTGTACCGGTTGGCAACGGATTCCGGTTGTTGCGCGAGGACCGCCCATATTTTATCAAGGGGGCCGCGGGCCGCGCCCGACCCGATCTCGTGCGCGCCGCGGGCGGAAACGCCATTCGCACCTACACCACCGATGGCCTCGATACGCTGCTCGACCGGGCGCATGCCCTGGGCCTGAGTGTCATGGCCGGTATTTACCTCGGCAGGGAGTGCGAAGGATTCAACTATCAGGATACGCTTGCCGTGGCACAACAACACCGAATGGCGTTGGATGTCGTCGAACGGCACAAACACCACCCTGCACTGCTCTGTTGGGCTTTGGGCAATGAACTGGACAACGAAAGCGAACAACCGCAACTTATGTGGCGCCGCGTGAATGAACTGGCCCTGGCGGTAAAAAATGCCGATCCCGATCACCCCGTCACTACCTGCGTTTCGTTTTGGGCGCCATCATTAAAGATATTGTTTGATGGCGTACCGGCGCTCGACTTCGTTTCGATCAATGCTTTCGGTAATTTGTGGGAAGTGGACCAATACTTCCGGCAACAGATAAAACAACCGTACCTGATATCCGAATGGGGTACTTCGGGGCCCTGGGAAGTGCAGCGTACCGAATGGTCAGCCCCGGTAGAAAAATCACTCCGGGAAAAACACACCCAAATCCGCGACACCTACCGTCGACACATCGCCGCCAATACTTCACATTGCCTGGGCAGTTTTGCTTTTTACTGGGGGCAAAAACAGGAAACATCGCCTACCTGGTTTAGTTTTTTCAGCGAAAATGGCGAAAAAACGACCCTGGTCGATCTTTCTTATGAATTATGGGGCGGCGGCAAGCCCGCCAACCAGGCGCCCGTGCCGGATACCATTCTGGCCGCCGGTCAGGGCGTCACCCGGAACCGTTATCTCCAGTCCGGCGCCATCACCGACGCCTCGGTACAAGCCACCGACCCCGACGGCGATCCTTTGTCCTACCGTTGGGAAATCACGCCCGAAGGTTCTGTCTTTAACCCCGACGACATCGGCCGGGAACTCAAACCCGACAGCCTGCGGGGGCTGATCGTTGAAAACGCCGGCAAGCGCATCCGTTTCCGGGTACCCGCCAAAACCGGCCCTTACCGCCTTGCCGTGCTGATCCGCGACGGGCAGGGCGGCGCGGCTTACGCGGCATTGCCGTTTTACGCGGTAAATCATCAATTGGTGGAGTAGACCCTGTAATTTCCACATGTAGCGAACCAAATCCTTCCTTTCTGGCAAGTCATTTATAACCTTTATCTACAAATGGGTTATAATATGCGTACAGTCGTTTTATTTTTTAAAACAAAAATTTTTATCTTTGCCCGGTAACGGTAAAATTTAACAACGCAGTGCCCGCACTCGACACCGCTATCGAATACCTCAAAGGCGTCGGCCCGCAACGCGCCGAAGTGCTGAAAAAAGAACTGGGCGTGTTTACCGCCGGCGACCTGCTGTTCCATTTCCCCTTCCGGTACATCGACCGTACCAAATTTCACCGCATCCGCGACATTCAAACAGAGGGCGAACAATACCAGGTAAAAGGTGTGCTGCGCCGGCTGGAAACCCTGGGCGAAGGCCGGGCCAAACGCCTTGTGGGTACCCTGCGCGACGATTCGGGCTCCATCGAACTGGTGTGGTTTCAGGCCATTCAATGGCTCGAACGCAGCCTCAAAGTAGGCAAGGAATACGTGGTGTTCGGCCGGGCCAGCGTGTTCAACGGGCGCTTCAACATTCCGCATCCCGAAACGGAAGAAGTGACGACCGAGAACATCCAGTCGGCCCGCACCTTCGACCCGGTATATCCTTCCACCGACAAACTCACGCAAAAAGGCCTCGACGCCAAGGGCCTGCGCAAAGTGCTGCGCACCCTGCTCGATACGCTCAATCCTGCCGACCTGCCCGAAACCCTGCCCGATGCCCTGTTACAGGCCTACCGCTTGGCTTCGCGTTGGGAAGCCCTGCAAAAAATCCATTTCCCGGAAAACCAGCGCGAACTCGACGCCGCCACCCGCCGGCTGAAGTTTGAGGAACTGTTTTTCCTGCAACTGCGCCTGCTGCAGATCCGCCGCCGCCGCAAAGACGCCAGCAAAGGTTTCGTTTTTGACAAAATCGGCGATTATTTCAACGATTTTTTCCATAAAAAACTGCCCTTCGAACTCACCGGCGCCCAAAAACGCGTTATCCGCGAAATCCGCACCGACCTGGCCGCCGGCCAGCAGATGAACCGCCTGGTGCAGGGCGACGTGGGCTCCGGCAAAACCGTGGTAGCCCTCATGACCATGCTCATGGCCCTCGACAACGGCTACCAGGCCTGCCTAATGGCGCCTACCGAAATCCTGGCCCAGCAGCATTTTACCAACATCACCGAACTGGTGGGCGATCTCGGCGTGAGCGTCGGTTTCCTGAGCGGCACGGTAAAAGGTAAAAAACGCGAAGCAATCCTGGAGCAACTCGCATCCGGCGACATGCACATCGTGATCGGCACGCACGCGCTTATCGAAGACTGGGTGGTGTTCCAAAAACTCGGCCTGTCCATCATCGACGAACAGCACCGCTTCGGCGTGGAGCAGCGCGCCGCATTGTGGAAAAAAGGCGCCGGCCTGCCCCCGCATGTCCTGGTAATGACCGCTACCCCCATCCCGCGCACCCTGGCCATGACGCTCTACGGCGACCTCGACGTGTCGGTCATCGACGAACTGCCACCCGGCCGCAAGCCCATCACCACCATGCACAAAACCGAACACCACCGCCTGCGCGTACAGGGCTTTATGCGCGAAGAAATTGCCAAAGGCCGGCAGGTGTACGTGGTGTACCCCATGATCGAAGAAACCGAAAAGGCCGACATGCTCAACCTCATGGCCGGCTACGAGGCGCTGAGCCGCGATTTTCCGCCGCCGGAGTACCAGATCAGCATCGTGCACGGCAAAATGAAACCCGCCGACAAGGACTATGAAATGCAGCGTTTCGTGAAAGGTGAAACACACATCATGGTGGCCACTACCGTGATTGAAGTGGGCGTGAACGTACCCAACGCCTCGGTGATGGTGATCGAAAATGCCGAACGTTTCGGCCTCAGCCAACTGCATCAGCTGCGCGGCCGCGTGGGCCGCGGCGCCGAACAATCCTACTGCATCCTGATGAGCGGCTACAAACTCAGCGCCGACGGCCGCGAACGCCTGCAAACCATGGTGCAAACCAACGACGGCTTCGTCATCGCCGAGGCCGACCTGCGCCTGCGCGGCCCCGGCAACATGGAAGGCACCCAGCAAAGCGGCATGCTGCGCTTTCACATCGCCGACCTCGGCCGCGACGGACAGATACTGAGCGCCGCCCGCGAAATCGCAGCCAAAATCCTGGAAACCGATCCGGCACTGGCAGCGCCGGAAAACGCGCGGCTGCGGGCGCACCTGGAGGCTACCGGGAAGGAAGCACGGGTGTGGAGCCGGATATCATAATTATTCCTAATCAACCTGATACCCTATGATTCACGAAAACTATCCACTCATTGCTGATGAAAAAAGAAAACAACCGCATAAAGAAAATCTTTCATTAATTCTTGGTATAAATATCTGAATATCAATGTTCACCGGCATTATCGAATCGCTCGGCGTCGTTCAAAAAGTGGAAAAAGACCGTTCCAACATACACTTCACCATAGCCTCGCCCATCAGCGGCGAACTGAAGGTGGATCAAAGCGTAAGCCACAACGGCGTTTGCCTGACGGTGGTGAAAACCGGCAAGCTGCCGGCAGGCGCGTTTCACGTCGTCACCGCCGTGGAAGAAACCCTGCGCCGCACTAATCTGGGGGCCTGGGCCACCGGAACATTGGTCAACCTGGAACGCAGCATGTCCCTGGCCGGACGGCTCGACGGCCATATCGTGCAGGGCCACGTGGACGCCGCGGCCACCTGCATAGAGGTACTGGAAACGGGCGGTTCCTGGCGATTCACGTTCCGGTACCGGCCTTCGCCCGAACATATTTTGGTAGATAAAGGCTCCGTGTGCCTCAACGGGGTAAGCCTGACCGTGGTGGAACCCCGCGACGATCTTTTTTCGGTGGCCATTATTCCATACACCTGGGAAAATACAAATTTTAAAACCGTATCTGTAGGGAATCAGGTGAATATCGAATTTGATATTATCGGAAAATATATTTCACGGTATCTTGCGCTGTACAAGTGAAAACGCTTTGTCATGCGCCTTAACCTTTTTGTCCTTTGCCTGACTGCAGGGATATATTTCCCGTTGTCTGCTCAAACCATCCGCGGTACTGTTCTGGATAAAATTACCGAATCGCCGCTGCCCGGCGTACTGGTCGATCTGCCTGACCTGACCGAAGCCCGCGGCGCCGTGACCGATGTCAATGGCGTTTTTGTCATCAAAGACCTGACGCCTGGCCGTTACCAGTTGCGGGCGCGTTACCTGGGTTTTGAAGACGAGGTGCTGCCCGATGTACTGGTAACCAGCGGCAAAGACGCCGATATCCAGTTTCTGCTGGAAGAAGCTACCCAGACTCTAAAGGCCGTAACGATCACGGGCGCCAACAAAGTAAAACCCGTGAACCGCCTCGCCAAGGTCAGCGCCATCGCCCTGAGCCCGGAAACCGTGGCTCGCTACAGCGGCGGACGGAGTAATATCGCACGCATGGCGGGCAATTTCGCCGGCATCGGCGCTACCGACGATTATCAGAATAACCTCGTGATCCGCGGTAATTCACCCACAGGCCTCCTGTGGCGGCTCGACGGCGTACCCATCCCCAACCCCGGGCACCTGAGCACCTACGGCAACACCGGCGGCTCTTTCAATGCCATCAACCCCAACCTGCTGAGCCAGTCGGACTTCCTGACCGGTGCATTCCCCGCCGAATACGGCAATACCATCGCCGGGGTGATGGACATGAATTTCCGCGCCGGCAACAAGGAACATCACGAATTTACCGGCCAGATCGGCGCCTGGAGCGGCGTGGAGGCCGCGGCGGAAGGCCCCCTGTGGCGCAAACAAAACGGCTCCTTCCTGGTGGGCTACCGCTATTCTTTTGTCGACCTGCTCAAGGGATTGGGCGTTCGCGCGGGCGGCAGTTACGTCCCGCAGTACCAAGACCTGAACTGGAAACTCGATTTTGGTAAAGGCCGGCACCGCCTCGCGCTGTTCGGGCTGGCCGGGAAAAGCCATATCCTCGTAGAGGGCAACGAAGTTGACCCTGAAAATCCTTATCACCCGCCCACCCGCGACTCTGAGCTGGGTTCCACGATGTCGGTTACCGGTTTGCGTTATCAAATGCTGATCGATTCCGTGTCGTACTGGCGTACCATCATAGCTTTTATTGACAATCGTCTGGACAGCAAAGGCTGGGAACTTGATGCCAACGGAGGCCGCAATCAATGGCTCAACGAAACCAACCGGGAAGCAGGGCCCCGGCTTAGTTCCTTGTGGCAACGCAAACACACGAAACGCCTCACCCTGCGGGCCGGCATGCTGGTGCAGGGCACCGGCATTGAAACCCGCCTGATTACCCGGCGTGGAACGCCCGAATATTTTCCGGTGCGCGACTACACCGGCAATCTCTGGTTGTACGAGGTATTTGCCCAAATGCAATACAAGGTAAAAAAACGCTACTCCGTCAATTTCGGTTTGCACAGCCAACACCTGCCCCTGAGCGGTAAAACCACGCTGGAACCCCGCGCCGCCCTGAAACTCAAACTGCCCGACGACAACGACCTTATTTTCGCCTACGGCTATCACAGCCAGACGCCCGCCCCGGCCGCCCTGTTTTTCACCACGCCCGACGGCAGCGCCCCCAACCGCAAACTCGATTTCCTGCGCAGCCACCAGGGCGTTTTGGCCTGGGCCAAAAAATGGGACAGTGGCTGGCGCATGCGTACCGAGGCGTATTACCAATGGCAAACGCGCGTGCCGGTGCGCCGGCAAGCCAGCGGATTTTCCATGCTTAATTTCGGCAGTTCTTTCGCCCTGTGGGACTTTTCCGATCTGAGCAGTACCGGCAATGGCCGCAACTACGGCCTCGAATTTACTTTGATGAAAACCTACCGCGATGGGTTTTACGCGCTGTTCACCGCCTCCCTGTTCCAATCGGAATACCGGGGCAGCGACGGCATCTGGCGCAATACGGCGTTTAACAGCCAATACATCGGTAATGCATTGATCGGGAAAGAATTTCCGTTCGGCAGCCGGCTGGTGCTGACTTTCGATACCAAACTGAGTGTCGCCGGGGGGCGCTGGTACACCCCCATCGACCTGGCGCAAAGCATGGCCTACGGCGACGAGGTGTACGACGAAACCCGGCCATACAGCGAACAATACCCCGCCTTTTTCCGCTGGGACGCCAAGGCGGGCCTGCGCTACAACACCCGCCGGGTGACGCACCACCTGTTTTTCGATTTCACCAACCTGACCAACCGGCGCAACGTGTACGCCTACCGTTATTTCCGGGGGCTGGAGACGATCAGCACGCAGTACCAGTTGGGTATTACGCCGGATTTCGTTTACCGGGTGCAGTTCTAAGCTGTCAAGGCAGCACCACCAACCGCTCCGTCCACACGCCCATTTCCGTGCTTATCCGCACGGCGTACCAGCCCGGCGCCCAGTTCCGGATGTTGAGATCAATTTGCCTCCCGGCGCCAGGCAAAGTTGTGGATTGCAGCCGGCCATCGGAACCGATCACCTCAATAACGGTAGCGGTCGGCCAGCCGGATGGAAGGGTCAGCCGTACGGTCTCGCGGGCCGGATTGGGGAACAACTCCGGCCGGCCGTCCAGGGCGGGCTGCGCGGTGTTGGAGGCATTCTGCACCAGACCTTTGCGCGGGCCGTCCAGCACGTTCAGCATCAGATCGGACTGGCCCCGGGTGAACATATTCATACAATCCTCGCTGGAATAGTCCAGGAAATTTTCCACCAGGTCGGGCATGTCCATGCCGTAAAAAGGCTCCGTTTTGTTACAGGTATTGCGGTTTTTATTACAATCGAACTGCGATTGAGCGTTGGCAAAGGGGGTATCCTCTACGCCGTCGCTTTGGTTGCAATCGTTGGGCAGGCCAAGGAAACCGCCGTCGCCCCAGATGTGGCGCAGGCCGAGGTAGTGACCGACTTCGTGGGTGGCCGTGCGGCCGCGGATCACAAATTGGCCGGTACCGCCGGGTATTTCGACGGGATTGGGGTTGTTGCGGCCTATGGCCCGGAAGTCGAGCGCCACGCCATCTTGTCCGGGGGTGGGCGCACCGTTGTTGGGCGGCCAGTGGCCGAGGTTGTTGGGAGGGAAGGCGAAGCCGAGAATTTGCCCCAACGTAACGCCGCCAAAGCTGAGCGGCTGAATTTTGCAGATCCAAAGATTCAGGTACGCCGAGGGATCCCAGGCGTCGCTGCCGCCCTGGCTGCTGTTTTTCAGGTTGGCCATGATCTCTCCGCTCGTCAGGTTGAGTTGGAACGTGGCGCTGGTTTGTACGCGCACGATATCGACCAGTTCGAAGCGGATACCTGGATTGCCTGCCACGGGCTTGAAGATATCGCGCAGGTTGGCCGTGTCGGCGTTTTCGCGGTTGTAGTCTTCGTTGAGCACGGCGATCTGGTCGTGGATGATGCTGTCGGCGAGGTTTTCTTCGGGGTTTTTCCACACCACGTGCACGACCACGCGGATGGTCAGCGGTGAGCGGTCGGTAGCGGCTGGCCGCCGGTGGTTCCGGTTTGCCTCAAAACTGCTCTGGAAAGCCTGGTGCAGCGCCGGATATTGGTGGCGAAGGATGTAATCGAAGGCTTCGTTGCCGCAGCGGATGGGCAGGGGGGAAGTCTGGGTATTGGCTGTTGACCACAAACCGGCTGAAAACACCATAAACAGGAGGGCCCGCGTATTAAAGCGGCGGGTAGGGGGGAGTAAGCAGTTGAACATAATTGGAGTAGTTGTCGACTTTGTTAACGCGAAGTGTGTGAAAAAGAAGTCTTAAGAACGGCAATTGCTCCTGCTTTCGTACCCCTGCCCGCCATATTTGCTCAAATCATTAATTCACAAATACTGATATTGGCGCGTTTACATTTTCCTATGAGGCTTAATACATATTTATTCTTTTTATGCTTTCCCTTTTCTTCGGTTCTGCCCGCCGAAGAACTCCCCACCCTGTCTTTCCTCGCTCTCGCCATGACGAGCGACGAAATCTGGGAGGCGGAACCGCTGTACTTCGATTCGGCTTTGACGCTTCAGGAGCGTACGCGGACTTATAACACGGAGTGGCTGCGGGTGCGGGTGACGCGGGTTTTGCGAAATCGTTTGTTTGACGTCGGCGATACGGTGTGGGTAAATCCGGGCATGAGTTACAACTGGCTGCGCACCGGCAGCCGCTCTTACCGCCGGAACCGGCATGAACCCGATACGCTGAGCCGGGTGTTGTTTTTTGGCCAGGGGTACACGAAGGAACAATACCGGGAAAGGTACGGGGAACCGTCGGCCATAAGCCGGCCCGCATGGGTTTCCCTGAGCCTTTCCGGTGTGCGGCTGCTTGATCGGGGCGGGAACATATATTACCCCTTCCAGCATGAGAATCCGGGAGGATATCATTTTTACCGGGACACCGGCGCGCGATGGACGGCGCTGCTCGACCGGGCAGCGTACGATATCCGGCGGGTCGACACCTTGTTTTCGCTGCGGGCAATAGAAAATCCGCTGGAACAAAACGATTCGTTACTGGCCTGGATCGCCCGCCACCAGAGTGAGCTGAGCGCCGAAAATCACCCCGACAGTTGGGAGTGGTACCGCGACCTGCCTTTCAACTGGATATGGAGCAACAACATTCACCAACAGGCCTGGGATGCCGTTTTACTACACCACCGCCTGTTCCCCGATGAAATACCGGGACGTGCGGAATGGTCCGAACTGGACGAGTTGCCCATGCCGTTTAGCGATGTTGCCGGGTCGCGGTTTTTACTGGAAAAAATGGGAGACAATAAACTCGACCCGGCTTTGCGGGATGCCGCCATACGTTTTTTCTCCGGCGCCTCCCAGGGCAACGAGTTGCCGGATGCTGAACGATCCTTTTTGTTTAGAGCAATCGAAAAATTATACCCGGAAATGGCGCCTGAACAACAGCTGTTTGCCATTTATGCGGCTTCCGCACTTGCTTTTGACTACGAAGGCCATACAAGAGTGCCCGATGCCATGCCGTTTTTTGTAAAAGCGCGTGAACAGTCGGTCCCTGGGTATTTCAGGAATACCGTTGCGGAGATCATTGTCCGTTACAGCACGGCTGAAGATTGGCAGACGATTTCGGGAAACGGGGGCAAGGTGCTGGCAACGTTGAACGGCTTTTATTTTGATAGCATCAAGCAAACGGTTCGGTTCCATTTCTATCAAAATTCCGGCCGGGAAGGTTTGTACGAACAGCCCGTGTTGGAAATATTTCAAATAGATAGCAGCGGCGCGGAGATCAACAGCCGGGAGATGCTTTTGCCCGTTACTTACCCTGAAATAGACTGGGAGAAGGCCACCCTTCGGTGGCACGGCGCCGCCAGCGTGGAAGTCCCGGTCGGCGATATGCCCCGCGGCGAATGGCATTTCCGCGCCAGGGGTTCGGCGGGTGAGAAGCGGCAGTACCGTTGGGTATCGGAGCCAGCGGTTTTTCGCTTTTGAGCTTTAAACGGCAGGGTAGGTAGCAACCAAGCCTTTCAGTTCTTCCAGGTACTGCTGTTTCACCGGTTCGCGCAGCAGTTTATTGGTATGGGTATGAAAACGGTGGGCTGTAAGGAAACTGACCTGCAGGCGATTCCAGGCCTGTTCGCCGGAAATCAGGTTGTAGGCTGCCAGTTCTTCAAACAGGGTTTCTCCGATGGGGTAAAAATCGGCGCGGCCCAGGTAATCCAGGTCGGCGTCGCAGATGATCTCTTCCAGCAAATTGGTGGGCGATTGCGGGATTTTGGTCGCCATGATCATGCCGCAGATGGCTTCGATATCTTCAGTAGTATAACCAAAGCCTGGAAGCGAGGCGCGGGCGATCAGGCAGCCTTCGTATTCGTGTCCCGCGTGTTTGTTTTTCACGAACCCGCAGTCGTGGTACAATGCCGCGGTTTTAACCAGTATCAGTCCCCGGCCATGCACTCCCTCGCTGCCGCACAGGGTTTTAGCCACCCGAAGCACATCGAGGGTATGATGCAGGCCATGATAATACAGCTGCCCGGAAAGTTCCGACTGCATTTTGGCCAGGATGAAATGTTTGGCGCCGCGGTAATCCATTAGCTGCTCGGTGTTTTCGCTGAACGTTGCCTTTGATGGCTTTGTTGGACAACGGACAGCGTAAAAATCAATATTTTCTGAAAATTAGCTCAACCGGATTAAAATAATTTGCTCAATGAGCCAATTTTGTGCCGCTTTGAGGGTTGGAGGATCATAATAAGCCGGTTTTTTGTTACCTTCCTGAAAATTTTCGTCGAATGCGCGTTTGATATAACCATCCCGCGAAAATTTCGTTTTCTTTGTACATCTTCATTTTTTCACGAAATCCAAAAAAAAAATCTGACGTATGGATTTAATGCAAATACTACAAAGCCAGCTCTCCGACGACATGCTTGGGCAACTCAGCGAACAAATCGGCGCTGACAAACAACAAACCGCCGTCGCGGCAAACGGTATTTTTGCCACATTGTTGGGCGGGTTGGCCAATAACGCCTCCGATCAATCCGGCCTTTCCTCCCTGGCCTCCGCACTCGACCGCGACCATGACGGCAGTATATTGGACGACCTGATGGGTATGGTAGGTGGCATGATGCAGGGTGGCGGCGAAGCGCCCGCTGTTAAAACGCTGAACGGCGCCGGAATTTTGGGCCATATTCTGGGCGACCGCCAGGAGGTAGCCGCTCAACAGATCAGCCAATCGTCGGGTTTGAATATGGGGCAGATCATGAAACTGATGCCGATCCTGGCGCCCATCGTCATGGGCGTATTAGGCCGGGCAAAAAATTCGGGCGGCCTCGACCTGGGCGGGCTGGCCAATATCCTGATGGGTTCGGCGCAAAACGCGCAATCGGGCGGCTTCGGCGATCTGATCGGCTCCGTTTTGGGCGGTGTGTTGGGCGGTGCGCAGCAACAACAACAGCCGCAACAACAACAGGGCGGTGGTTTGTTCGGGCAGATACTGGGCGGGCTTTTTGGCGGTAAACGCTGATTTACAAGCAGTTGAGTTTTTGTTTTGCCCGGCGCGTGGCAACGAAGGCGCCTCATAAGTCATTGTACATTGAAAATTGGGCATTGTTCATTGAACATTAAATATTTAAAAAATTAA
>CALEYM010000269.1 GCA_937926185.1 uncultured Bacteroidota bacterium
ATCCGCCTGCCCTAAACGCGCATAGATATTGGCCAACTGTAGGTGGGTACCGTGGGTAAGTTCCCGGCTGGAAAATTCTTGCGCCCAGTACAACGCCTCGATGGTATGTTTTTTAGCTTCATCGAGCCGGCCTTGCAGCATTTTCAATTCTCCCAAATTTTTGATGGCGCTCGCGCCAAACCGGATATCCGATACCGGACCGGGCAATGGGCTCAGTCGCAGCGTGTCCCAAACCTCCAGCGCTTTCCGGATGTATTCTTCCTGTTTTTGGAGCTGGCCGATTTCTCTGAAAGCAATGGACAGGTTACTGTAACACAACCCCGTTTCCGGGCTGAACTCCATCGAATTCGCCCGAAAGTGAGCAGCGGCTTTTTCAAAAAAAGCGATCGATTTGAGATGGTTGCCCTGTTGGGAATAACAGCTGGCCATACCCCTGTACATCAGCCCCCTTAATCGTTCGGTCTTTATGTCTCCGCCGGTGTCGCTCAGCGCTTCGAGGCCGAGATGAAGATTGGCAAGAGCGCGTTCCGAATCGCCCGATTCGCTCAGGGTAATGCTGATATTGCGATAGCCGTCGGCCATTTCGGTGGCGTGAATCTTTTTTTGTTTAAACAGAATACGGTCAATTGCTATTGACCTTTGATAGTATTCAACCGCGCCCGAAAGGTCTCCCCGGAAGTGCAACGCCACTCCGATATTGTTGTATGATTCGGAAGTCCGCGGATGGACAGGGCCCAGATGTATCAATCGGGTTGCCAGCGCTTCCTTCAGAAAGTAGAGGGCCGGTTCAAATTCTCCGGACAACCCGTACGCCACACCGAGATCATCGTAGGCCGAACCTAAGGGTCTGCCCCGGTGGCCAAACATTTTTCGACCTATTTTTATACATTCCTGATAAAGCGGAATGGCTGCGCCAAAGTCGTTTTCCCAAAACCGGATGACCGCTTTCAGGCGCAAAGCGTCGTAAGGCGCGTCGTGGTGCAAACCCACGGTAGCGGCATAAATTTCGAGCACCCGGTCAAACAGCACCCAGGCCGAATCTGTGTGTGCTTTCAGGTCGCTGCCCGCCAATTCTTCCCCCTTCAAGACCATAAGGTTGGCCAGTGCGGTGTCGGCTACCGTCCATTGGCGGGTCTGGCAAACAACTGTTTTGTGAAGGGCAACCAATAGAACGGCGGTCAGTATAATATGAGTTTTCATCGATGGGAGGGGGTATACTTTTCAGCCTTTAGTCCAGCCTGTAATTTGCTTTCAATGATAATTTCTTCGAAGGTTTTCGTTTGGTTGAGCACATCCTTGTAGCCTTTGTAATAAATGGGCTTGTCCTCCACCATTTTGTAAACAAGGTAGTCCGGAATGTTTTGAGCCGTTTTTTTTCTGCTTTTTATCCGTGCCGTTGCCGCTTCCGTCATGGTATTTATTTTTATCAGAGGTAAATGCTTTAGTTCAATACCGCAATCCGCATTTCACCTCATCTTCCCCATATTCCCAATCCCCACGAACCCCGCCCAATAGAACGGGTGTGCCGCCTGCCCCCGGTTGCGTTTCAGAAAGTCGAGTTTGGCTTGCCGCAGGGCATCGTCTTTCAGCATTCCTTTTCGCAGGTTTTTATAAAAATCGAGCATCAAATCTTTGGTTTTGGCATCGCTCACACTCCACAACGAGGTGACGATACTTTTGGCGCCGGCGTAGGCGAAGGCGCGGGCCAGGGAGATGATGCCTTCGCCGCCCTGCAGCTCGCCGATACCGGTTTCGCAGGCGGAAAGGGTCACCAGGTCGGCGTTGAGCTGGAGGTTGTAGATGTCGCGGGCGTAGAGCAGTTCATGTTGGGCGCTGTCCGCGGGGTCGGCAAACACCAGGAAACAATAGTCGCCGGCGCGGTCGTTGGCCTGGCCATGGGTAGCGAGATGCAGGATACGCGCCCGGGAGGCGTTTTCTGTAAAGGCTGATTTGGAGGCTTCACCGCCGATAAAGGCCTGGCCTTTCATCATTTTGGCGCCCCGGAACACTTCTTCACCGGAGTAGGGCAGCGGCCGGAGGTCTTTTCGCATATTGTCGTCGTATTGAAACAGGCTGTCCAGCAGTGTGGTGTCGCCGTTGTAGTGGGGCGCGAAGCCGAGAAAGTTCAGCGTGGGTTGTTGTTTGTGCCGGCGATAGAGCATTTCACGCAGCATGGTGGCCGAGTAGCAGTAGCTGACGCTGTGGTCGTTGAGCAGGTAATGGTGCTGCGACCAGCGCGTGGGGTTCGCCGGTTTTTCCACCAGGAGGGCTTCGAAGGGCACATAGCCCAACACGCCGTCGGGAATAAAAATAACCTTGGCGGGCAGTTTTGCGGCGATGGGCGCCACGAGTTTTTCGTAAATGTTGGAAGCGGCTTCGGTGTAAAGCGCCGCGAGGGTGTCGTACTGTACTGCCATGTCCGCGTCGGTGTGAAAGGCGGTCATACCCCGGCGGAGTTGGGCGACCCATTGCTCCAGCGGGAAGTCTTTTTTTACTTCCAGCACGGAATAATCTTTTTTGCCGATGGTGAAAATGTACACAGCGCTATCGCCCACGAAGTATTCCACGAGGGCCATGTCGGGGTAGAGCAGGTCGCGCTGCACGGCGGCCACATCTTCCACGCGCAGGTCGTATTTGAGGCGGTAGTAGTCGGGATAGTCGGTTTCGAAGGTTTTTTTCAGGGATTCAAACTGTTGCCGCAGGTCGAAGGCGCGGCTGCTGAGTGCGAGCAGGGCGCTGTCAGTGGGTGCGGCGCCTTTGTTCTCGAGTTCGAAACGTTTTTGGTCGTAATAAGCGATGTCTACCCGCAGGTTGTATTCCTGGGCGAGCAGGGTGTCGGGGATGCCGCTGAAGTGGAGGGCTTTGGCTTCCTGGGTACCTTCGTAGAGGAGGAGGGATTTGGTTTTTTCGGCATAAAGGAAAGCGTTGTGGAAGTAATGAGTGGAGTCGCTATTTTCATGAAGGGTGCGACATAGCTTAATTGCGTTGTCAAAACCATCTTTGCTATACGCGCCTAGCGTAACGATTGAGCCGCGGTTTGTATATGCGCTGTGCAAAACAGAGAAGAGGCGATCAAATTCTATTGTCAAGGCCAATGATTCATTTAACAATTCGGGAGAAGGAGCCGTGGCATATTTCTTGAGCAAAAGATGGGCTTTTTCCCCCATCGCAGACATCGTCAGAACAACCCTGTTTAAGTCGCCCAAATCGGCGTTTTTGTGCCAGTTCAAAGCGATGAGTACCGAATCAAGTTGCCGTGATGCATCTGCCAAATGGCCATATTTTAACAGCGCCCGAGCATAATCTAATTTGGCAATTGCCGTTTCTGTGTGTTGCTCTCCCCATTTCTTTTCCGTTGCGGCCACACCCTTCCGGAACATTTCCGTTGCCCGATCGAAATTTGCCGGCATAAAACAGGTTCCAAGACCAAGTAATATAGAGGGATGCGCGCCCGGATTTTTATTTGTAGAACTATTATCCAGATCAAAGGCTGTCTGGAAATAAGTGTGTGCTTTTTCTATCTGATAGATTTGCAAATACAGGTTACCTAATGCCTGCAAGGCCAAAATTTCCGTTTCAAGGTCCGACAGTTTTCCATATGAAGCCGCTTTTTCAAGAAACGGGATTGCTTTACTATATTCTTTCGTATATTTATAATCCACGCCAAGACTATAATAAATCTGGCTTAACTCTTTATGTGCGTCGCTGGATAATGCGAGCATATCCGCCAGTGCCTTGGAATGAAACTGAATGGCGTTTTGGTAATCGCTTGCCGTTCTGTATGTATCGCCAATATGTTTTAAACTGGTAACCAGAGCAAGGGGGTATTTGTAATCAGGAGCATTCTTTTTGATCTCATAACCTTTTATCTGACTCTCCAGTCCTGCCCTGAAATTGCCTTTGGCCACCTGAACATTACCGAGATTTGTCCAAATATACCCTGCTGTCAGCATCTTTTCTTCACCGTTTATCTTACATAGGTCCAATGCCTTTTTATATGTTTCTTCAGCCAGGGCATGTTGCCCGACTGCATAATAGAAATTAGCCAGGTTGTGAACGTTTGTCGCCATCCCCTTGGAAGAGGATTGTGTTTCCTGTATTGCAATAGATTTTTTTACAAACTCTATAGCCGTTTCAACGCGCTTGGTGTTGTAATAGCAAATAGCAATATTACCATAAAGAGTTGGCAACATGGCTATATTATCTTTTTCTTTCAGCAGGTATATTTCCAAAGCTTTGTGGAAGGGTGCAAGTGCCGGTTCATAATCGCCCAAAGCCATGATACAGTTTCCTATTTCAAAACTAAGTCCAGCGGTCTGCGGGTCAGTTCCTCCAAAATATTTATCATACAGGGGCGCTGCTTTTTGCATAAAATATTTGGCGCGTTCAGGCTCGCCTGTGCGCAACAAGCTCCTGCCCGTCAGGCGGAATGCAACCCCGGTGTTTTTACTTCCCTGGGGAAATATACTCTCATATATCTGCCGGGCGCTGTCAACTTTGGGATACATTTCCTTGTATTTCCCTTGCCTGCCCAATTCTTTGCCTTCATCCAATAATTTATTGGCCAGCACAGTATCTGTTGGAGACCATTGGATATTTTGACTAACGCCTTTGTGTTGAAAAAAAACAAAAAGGAAAAACAAGATGGAAAACCTGGCTTTCATCTGGTTAAACGTTTAAAAATTGGAGAGAGGAATCGTTTAACAAAGGTACTCTTTCTTTTTTCAGAAAATATAAACCTATTTTTGTCCATCACAACCTGAAATAAGGGCACGCCTGTGGGTACTTCCCGCTCCGTTGCCGAACAAACCCACCGAACTTTGAAAAATCCGGGCGCGCGTACCGACGAACAGATCATCCAGGCACTGCTGGGCAGCATACAGCAGCGTGAGGAGGTTTTTGCCTACCTGTACCGCTCGTCGGGCTGGCGGGAATGGGTGGTGCAGCACGTATGCCTGGAAGGCGGCGACGAACCGGCGGGAGCGGATGTGTTCCAGGAAACCCTCATCCTGTTCGACCGCAACATCCGCGAAGGCCGTTTCCGGGAAGACAGCAGCCTGCAAACCTACTTTCTCGGCATCGCCAAACAATACTGGTTCAACCGCCGGCGCAATATCAGGCCCCAATCCCTGCCCCTTGAATACGACCGCCCCGATCATCATAATCCGGAACACATCACGCTTCAAAACGAACGGCAGCACATGATCAATCAGATATTGCAGGCCATGGGCGACCACTGCAAAAAAGTGCTCGAACTATACAAGCTTTCCATGACAAACGAAGAAATCGCTCGCGAACTGGGCCTGAGCAGCCCCGAAATGGCCAAAAAATACACCTACCGGTGCCGGGAGAAATTCCGGGCATTCGTGCTGGGGCGAAAAGACATCGTCGAACACCTGGACATCCGGTCATATTATGGAAAATAAAAGCCCGTTTTACGATCAGATCGAGGCGTTCCTCACCGGCCGCCTCACGCCCGCCGAACAGGAGGCAATGCGAAAAGCCCTGCCCGACGACCCCGAACTGGCCCGCGAAGTTGAACTGCGCCGGCTGGAGTTCGACGTATCGGAATCGCTGATCGCCCAAAACATCCGGCAGCAGATGCAAGGGCTTCGCCGGGAACCGCCTACGGAAAGTCCCCCTGAAAAGAAAAATCTTGTCGTCCTGCTATTGATTGCCGCGGTGTTGCTCATCACGGCAATCGGCGTTTACCGCCGGCAACAGCGCGCGCCGGAGCCTCCGCAAGCGCCCGCTACTTCTCCTCCAAACCCGGCAACAGACACCATTCCAGCCGCGCCACAGGCCACCCATCCCCCGGCCCATGATCATAAGCCCACACCCGGGGGGCAACAGAACCGGTACCTGGCCCTGGCCGCTGAACTGTACCAAAACCCTGATTTTGAAACGCTGCGCGGCCCGGCTTCCGGACAAGCCGACCCTATCGAAACAGCCCTGGCCGCGTGGGAAAAACAAGACTATGCCGCCGTCGTAACGGCACTCCAACCGGTGGTCGCCACCGACCGCCAATACTGGCGCGCCATGACCCTCACCGCGCACGCGCAATTCAAACTGAAGCGCTTCGGGCAAGCCGCCCGGGGCTTCGCCGCCATCGCCGACGGCAAAGTCCAGCCCTGGGCCGAAGACGCCGACTGGTATGTGCTGCTGGCCATGCTCGCCGACGGACAAAGCGGCACGGCCGCTTTCCGCGCGAGATTGGAAAAGGTATTGGCTGATCCCGGACACCCGTGGTTTGATCTGGCCGGGAAAATTCAATCCCGTTTACCTAAGTAAACTTTCCCATTGACCACATTGACCCCATTGACCACATTGACCACATTGACCACATTTCACTCATACCGGATAAACGCGTACTGCAACCCGAACGTCATCCGGAAGGTTGGCAGGAGTTTGGGCCCGTCGGTATATATCTCCGGGTTTTCGCTGAGCACGTAGGTAGGGCGGGCAATGATCCGGAAATAGTCGTTGGAGTGCAATTTGAAACCTATGCCGAATTGGTAACTCTTCGTCCGGGTTTTGAACAACTGGTCGCGGCGCACCTCGGTGAGCGGGGCTTCGCGCGTTTCAGCGCCCTGAAAGGTAATACGGTCGGGAGGGCTGTCGCTGAAAAAATCGAAAGTCATGCCCAGGTGGGCGTACACGCAATGGCATTTGTGAAACCGGTAGTCGATCTTCAGCGGAATGCTCCAATAAGCCGGCCGGAAAGCGTGAATATTGGAAACGTAAAAGATCACCGGCTTTTCATTTTCGATACGTTCGATGGTTTGGCCGGTCCAGGTGTAGTATTCGTATTCCCGGTAAATTTCGCGGCTCAGGCCCACGCCGAGAGACAGGCGTCCGATGGGCACTTCCACCTGTACGCCTGGGATGAGGCGCGGTTTGATGCCCGCCGTGAATTGCGCCACGTCGAAGCCCGTTTCGATGCCGGCGACGAGTTTGCCGAAGGCGCGCTGGCTATGGGCGGTTTGCAGGTTCCAGCATAAGACAAGGAATAAGATAAAACGTGTTTGCATGACCGGGTGCGTTATGAACGCCGAAATATACGTATTGCCGCCCAAAACGGCAACTTAAGTTTAACCGTAACTTAAACCTGCCTTCACATCAAGGGAAAACGGGCCTTCTACATTTGCGGCGAAATTGAGCCGGACAACTACTTCCCGGCTTTAACCCGACTTACCCGCATTGCCCCGGCCGGGGTTTTCCGTCCGCGTATAATCTGTCATTTCAACACTAAACTTTTTCCTCGATGAAGGCATTTTTCCAAACCTTCAAGGGCGCCTGCTGTGCCCTTGCCTTAACTTTGCTGTCTTTTACCGGCCTGCATGCCCAGCGCATCAGCGGCCTGGTGACGGACGCTGAAACCAACGAACCCCTGCCGGGCGCCACGATCGGCGTACAGGGCCAAACCCGCGGCGCCATTTCAGACGCAAGCGGTAAATTCGTCCTCGACGCCGCCAAAGGCGACGTGCTCGTCGTTTCGCTCATCGGTTACGAAACCCAAAACGTGACCGTTGATAGCAACCCGAACCTGAGCGTTGCCCTTTCGTCCGGTAACAAACTCGACGAGGTAATCGTGACCGCGCTGGGTATCAGCCGTGAAAAAAAGTCGCTGGGGTATGCCGCTCAGGACGTCAAGGGTGAGGACCTCAACAAAGCCCGCGAAACCAACATTATCAACACGTTGTCGGGCAAAGTGGCAGGTCTCACTATCGTGGGCAACCCCTCCGGTATCGGTTCCTCGTCGCGCATCACCATCCGCGGCGAACGCTCACTCAACATCAACCGCAACCAACCGCTCTTCGTAGTGGATGGCGTACCCATCAGCAACGAATTCCGCGGTTCTTCCGGCAACAGCTTCCAGGATGCCGACTACGGCAATGGCGCCGGCTTTATCAACCCCGACGACGTGGAATCCATCACCGTGCTGAAAGGCGCCAGCGCGGCGGCCCTGTACGGCTCACGCGCCAACAACGGCGTTATCCTGATCACCACCAAATCGGGCAAAAATACCCGCGGCATCGGCGTTTCGGTGAACTCCACCGTGACCTTTGAGAACGTGCTGCGCCTGCCGGATTACCAGAACGTGTACGGCCAGGGCCTGGGCGGCGTGTTCGAATTCAAAGACGGCAACGGCGGCGGCCTGGCCGACGGGGTGGACGAAAGCTGGGGGCCGAAATTCGAAGGGCAACTCATCAAACAATTCGATTCCCCTACCAGCAACGGCTTCCGCGGCGGCGACGTGGGTAATTTGTTCGCCTCCATCGGCCCGGTCAACCTCGACCAGCAATTAGCCGCGCGCGGCGAGATCACCGCCACGCCCTGGATCGCCCGCCCCGACAACGTGCGCGACTTTTTTGAAACCGGCCTTACCAACACGCACAACGTGGCCGTATCCGGCAGCAACGAAAAAGGCGATTTCCGCCTCTCCTACACCTGGCTCGACCAAAAAGGCGTGGTACCGAACACCGACCTGAAACGCAACACCGTGGCCTTTGCCGGCGGCCTCAACCTGAGCCCGAAACTGCGCGTGCGCACCGCCATCAACTACATCAACGGCGACAGCGGCAACCGCCCGAACCTCAGCTACGGCACGGAGAACATCATGTACCTGTTCAATTGCTGGCTGCCCCGCGGTGCAGACCTGGCCGCCATGCGCGACTACTGGATGGCTGGCCGCGAGGGCCTCAACCAGTTCGGCTTCAACTACAACTACCACGACAACCCCTACTTCAACCTCTACGAAAACACCAACGGCCAGGAATTCAACCGCGTGTACGGCAACCTGTCGGTCACTTATGATTTCACGCCCGAACTGAGCCTGATGCTGCGCGCCGGAACCGACGTGAACAGCGAATTCCGCGACCGGCGCCGTGCCTACAGCACCCAGCGTTTCCAGCGCGGCTCCTATCGGGAGGAGCGAATCAATTTTTCCGAAACGAATGCAGATTTCCTGTTGAGTTACAAACGCCCACTGGGGGAAAAATTCGACCTCAGCCTGGGCCTGGGCGGCAACGCCATGCGCCAGGTGGGCCGTTTTTCCGACGTGATCGCGCCCGAACTGGCCGTACCGGGCATTTTTACCCTCTCCAACTCCCGTGTGGCGCTGACCAACCTCACCAACACGCCTTACACCGAAAAACGCATCAACTCGGTTTACGCCACCGGCCAGCTGGGCTTCAACAACTATCTCTATCTCGACCTCTCCGCCCGCAACGACTGGTCGAGCACCCTGCCCTCCAATTCGCGCAGCTACCTGTACTATGCCGCCAACCTGGGCGCCGTCCTGACCGATGCCTTTAAGATCAGCCCCAACAGCGTGTTATCGTTCGCCAAAGTCCGTTTCGGCATAGCCCAGGTAGGTAACGACACCGATCCCTACCAGTTGGCCACCATATACAATGCCCAAACGCCCGTTCAGGGCGCGCCCTCGTACAGCGAATCGAGCGTACTGGTGAACCCGGAATTGAAACCTGAGATCAGTACCTCCATCGAAACCGGATTCGACGTACGCTTCCTTCACAACCGCGTCGGCCTCGATTTCACGTACTACAACACGCAAAGTAAAAACCAGATCCTGCCCATCCCGCTGTCCGGCACATCGGGCTACAGCGCCCGCATCATCAACGCCGGTCTGATCCAAAATCAGGGCATCGAAATAACGTTGAACGCCACACCCCTGCGCAGCCGCCACTTCTCCTGGGATATCGCCCTGAACTTCTCCCGCAACCGCAGCGAGGTAAAGGAACTGTTCACCGACCCGGTTTCCGGGCAGGAGATCACCAACTACGTGCTGGCCTCCCGTTATGTGACCGTCGAAGCCCGCGTGGGTGAACAAATGGGCAATATGTACGGCATCGGTTTCGAGCGCGTAAGCAGCGACCCGAACGATCCGTACTACGACCCCACCGGGCAATACGTGGGTCAGGTCGTCTACAACAGCCAGGGCAAACCCGTGGCCACCGCCGGCACCATGCTGCTCGGCAACTACAACCCCGACTGGCTGGCCGGCATCAACAACACCTTTACGTTCAAAGGTTTGTCGCTCGGCGTATTGTTCGACATCCGCTCCGGCGGCGAAGTGTACTCCCACACCCAAACCGTGGGCCGCGAAGGCGGTCAGATCGCCGAAACGCTCGAAGGCCGCGCCAACGGATACGACCTGAGCCTCGAAGGCAACGGCGTCATCGGCGAAGGCGTGGTGCAAAACGCCGACGGCAGCTTCAGCCCCAACGCGGTGAAACTCAGCGCCCGCGAATGGCATACGTCCTACACCCTGGGCCGCCGCCTCATCGAGGGCGTCATTTACGACGCTTCTTTCGTAAAACTCCGCGAAGTGCGCCTCGGCTACACGCTGCCCAACCGGATATTCGGCAAAACCTCCCTGCGCGATTTGAATGTCAGCCTCGTGGGCCGCAACCTCGCCCTCTGGACCGACGTGCCGCACATCGACCCCGAAACCTCCTCCACCTCGGGCGGCACGGTTATCCCCGGCGTGGAATCGGTGGCGCTGCCCTCCACGCGGAGCTGGGGCGTGAATGTGAATTTCCGGTTTTGAGGTGTCGTCTGCGAGGCACGAGCAGGCGACATCTCAAAACCTGCCGGGAAACCTGCCGGGATGACACCTCTCACAAACCGGGAATCGCTGAGAAAAACTGCGACAAATCCATTTTTTCCTATTTTAACATTTCATAAAATGAAACATATTTTGCTCAAAACCTTGATCGTCTTTGCCTTCCTGGCCCTCGGCGCCGGCTGCACCAAAGATTTCGACGATATCAACACCAACCCCAATGCGCCGACCGCCGTGAACCCCGGCCTGTTGTTGCCGCAAATCCAACGCGACATGATGAATGCGCTGATGGGTGAAACCTGGGGTATCGGCAACATCGTCATTCAGCACACGACCAAAAACCAGTTCGTAAATGAAGACCGCTACCTCTGGGGCGAACTCAACAGCATCTGGAACAACGTGTACGACAATATGCGCGATATCAACAACATCGTGATTCAAAGTGAGACGACCCGGGAAAACAACTACAAGGGCGTGGCGTTGGTGATGAAATCCTGGATGTTTTCGCTGGCTACCGATGCCTACGGCGACATCCCTTATACGCAGGCCATCAACGCCAAAGGCGGTGAAAACTACCCGGCCTACGATCCGCAGGAACAGGTGTACAACGGTATCCTTGCCGATTTGAAAACCGCGAATGAACTGCTCGGTACCAGCAGCGAATCGGTAGCCGGCGACATCATTTTCGGCGGTAATATCGCCAAGTGGAAAAAACTCGCCAATTCGCTCCGTATCCGCGCCCTGCTGCGCATTTCGCGCAAACGCGACGTGAGCGCCGACCTGAAAGCCATCGTGGACAACCCGGCAGCCAACCCGGTGTTTGAAAGCAACGCCGACAACGCCGTGTACAACTACAAAGCCACTTCTCCCGACCAGTTTCCGCTGCACTCCTCGCGGATCGGTTCGTTCAATGAATTCCGCGCCGGCAAAACGCTGCTGGATACGTTGAAATCGCTGAGCGACCCGCGTATGCCCATTTTTTTCCGGCCCACGCCTGATACGGAAGGCAAACCCAACCCTCAATACGTAGGTCTGCCCAACGGTCTGAACGACGTGGACGCGCTGCAATACAACGGCGGCCCGCAGTTCCAGTCGCGTATCGGCGACCTGTATTATGAAAACGCCATTTCCACCCAAGGGCTGACGATCGCCAAAGGCGTGATCATGACCTACGCCGAACTACAGTTCCTGCTCGCCGAGGCCGCTGAAAAGGGTCTGATCGGCGGCGACGCCAAAACGTATTACGAAAACGGCGTAAATGGCTCTTTCGCCTTTTACGGCCTGACAACGCCGCCCGACTACCTCAACCGGCTGGAAACGGCATACTCCGGCACACAGCAGGAAAAACTCGAAAAAATCGGTTTCCAAAAATGGGTTTCCCTGTACTTCCAGGGCCTGGAAGCCTGGTTCGACTGGCGCCGCACGGGCATTCCCGCCCTCAAACCCGGCCTCTCCAACCAGAACGACGACAAAATCCCCGTGCGCTTCCGCTACCCGATCATCGAGCAATCCTTAAACTCGGACAGTTACAACGCCGCTATCCAGCGCCAGGGAGCCGACGACCTGAACACTAAAATGTGGTACCTGAATTAAATTTTGCTTCATACAATAATAGTTTGGTTTTCGTGGAAAAACGGCGCAACGCCGTTTTTCCACCTTTTTTTAAATCAAGCATGACACGGCAAAACATTACTCAAACCATAGAAACGGTGCTCGCCGTTTTCCGCGACCGCGGTCACGAGGAATATCACGGAGAACCCGTGAGCCAGTTGCAGCACGCCGTGCAAGCCGCCGAACTGGCGCGGCAAAGCCGGCCGGACGACCCTGAGTTCATCCTGGCCGCCTTTCTGCACGATTTCGGCCATCTGTGCAGCGACGCTTCCGGCGCCTACAATATGGAGGTCTACGGAGTTTGGCAACACGAACTCACCGGCGCGCGCGAACTCGAACGCCTCGGCTTTTCTGAAAAGATCGTCCGGCTCGTGGCCGGGCACGTGCAGGCCAAACGTTATCTCGTCAGCACCGACACGGACTACTACGCCGGACTTTCCGAAGCCAGCAAGATCACTTTGGAAAAACAGGGCGGTTTGTTGTCGCCGGAGGAGCAACGCGCGTTTGAACAGGACCCCTTATTTGAGCAGCATATTGCCCTGCGGCGCATAGACGAGCGAGCCAAGGGGGAAGGGTTGCCCGTGCAGGGGCTGGATTGGCTGGAGAAGTTGATGCGGGCGCATCTTTGAAATGGAGCGGCCGGAGGTGTCATCCGCGAGGCACGAGCGGGTGACATCTCCGGCCTACGACATCCCCGGACTTAAGATTATGATAGCAACCGGAATGCCGGAGATGTCACCCGCTCGTGCCTCGCGGATGACACCTCCGGCCTCGCGGGTGACACCTCCGGCACACAACGCTTTTCTACGCCATAGCCATTCTTTTCTTTTTGACCGGCTTGCGATCCTCCGCGGCCTTATCCGCTTTTTTAACCTGCTTTTTCAACGCGGCTCGCGAGACGGCAGACTCCTGTTTTTCCGCGGCTTTTTTATCCGCCTTCATCGCCGCTTTCCAGGTAGCCCTGGCCAATTTATATTCCAATCGTTTTATTTTAATATTAAGTTTGGCAATTCTGGCTGATGCCAGCAGACCCAGCAGCGTAATTTTGTCCAAGTGTTGTTTCAGGCCGGCTTCGCAGGCGGCGCTTTTCTGCTCGTAAACTGCGCGGGCCGTTTCCACGTTTTTTTCGGCAGCCTCCAGTTTTTTGTGCAGCGCAGCGGTGTCCGTCGTTTTTACTTTGGAAGCGTTTTTGGATTGTTTTTTATCTTTTTTCATATAAAGCCTTGATTTTTAGTGTTTTAAATATCCGGCTGCAAAGCTCCAAAACTTAATACTACCTTAATATTAAGTTTACGCTCAATTTGCAAACTTAACATTAGGGTACGTTTATAATCATCATTTTTTTTACCGAACCATGCGAACTTTCTGCTTCTTTCTGCCGGCGCTGATCTGCTGCGCTTCACTTTTCGCCCAAAAACCCGGCCGCCAGAGCGGTCAGCCTTCCATGCTCCTGCCCACCGGCTGGTCGCTCACGCCCGCCGGCGCCTCGCTGCCGCTGGGCGACCTGCCGCTGAATATCGCCGTATCGCCCAACCGAAAATACCTGGCCGTGACCAACAACGGCCAGAGCAAACAATCGCTGCAACTCATCGATGCGAAAAAGGGCCGGCTGCTGCAATCGTTTGAAATCCCCATCGCCTGGCTTGGCCTGACTTTTGGCGATGACAGCAAAACGCTGTACGTCTCCGGGGGCAACAGCAACGCGATACTTCGTTATGCAGTCGGTAAAAACAAATTAACGCTGCGCGACACCCTGACGCTGGGCAAACCCTGGCCGGCGCGTATCTCGCCCGCCGGTTTGTGCGTCGACGACCGGCGCGGACTGCTGTACGTCGTCACCAAAGAAAACCACAGTCTGTACGTGCTGGATACGCGCAGCAAGGCTATCCTGCACCGCGATTCCATCGGGAAAGAGCTGTACGCCTGTACGCTCTCGCCCGACCGCAAACGCCTGTACATCACCCACTGGGGTGGCAACGAACTCGTCGTGTGGGATACCGACACCCGCCGCGTGGCCGCCGGCATCCCCGTCGGCGACAACCCCAACGACCTGATCCTCAATCAGAAAGGTACGCTCGCCTATGTGGCCTGCGCCGACGACAACTCGGTGAGCGTGGTGGATCTAGCGCAAAATAAAGTCGTGGAAACCCTGGTGGCCACGCTTTACCCCGACGCGCCCACGGGCTCCACTTCGAACGGCGTGGCCCTGTCAGCCGACGAAAAAACGCTGTACGTGGCCAACGCCGACAACAACTGCCTGGCGTTGTTCGACGTGTCCGTGCCCGGGCAAAGCCGCTCGCTGGGTTTTATTCCCACCGGCTGGTATCCGACCTGCGTGCGCACCGTCGGGAAAAGGATATTTGTGGCCAACGGCAAAGGCTTTTCCTCCTTCCCTAACCCGAACGGGCCCAATCCGGTGCGCCGCAAGAATACCGCGGAGTATCAGAAAGGAAACGTCGAGGAACAGTACATCGGCGGACTGATGAAAGGCACGATGAGTATCATCGAGGCGCCCGGCGAGCGCCAACTGGCGGAATACACCCGGCAGGTGTACCGCAATTCGCCCTACACCAAAGAACGGGAAAAACTGGCCGAGGGCGAAGCCGGCAACCCCGTCCCGCAACGCGTCGGCGATCCCTCGCCGATCAAATACGTTTTTTACATCATCAAGGAGAACCGCACCTACGACCAGGTTTTGGGCGACATGCCCGAAGGCAACGGCGACAGCTCCCTGTGCCTTTTCCCCGAAAAAATAACGCCCAACCACCATGCGCTTGCCCGCGAGTTCGTGCTGCTCGACAACTTTTACGTGAGCGCCGAAGTGAGCGCCGACGGCCATAACTGGAGCACGGCGGCCTACGCCAACGATTACACGGAGAAGACCTGGGTGACGAGTTATGGCGGTCGCGGCGGCAGATACGTCTATGAAGGACAAAACAAAACGGCCTGGCCCAAAGGCGGCTTTATCTGGGATCATTGCCGCCGGGCGGGGGTGAGTTACCGCACCTACGGCGAATTTGCCGACGATTACAAAGCCAATATTCCTGCCCTGGAAGGGCATTTTTGCCCTTACTATACAGGCTGGGATACGGAAGTGCGCGACACCACCCGGGTGTCGCAGTGGAAACAGGATTTCGACTCCCTCGTCGCCATCAACGCCCTGCCGCGCCTGAGCACCTTGCGGCTCATCAACGACCACACGGAGGGCCTGCGCAGGGGCAAACCGACGCCTTATGCGCAGATGGCCGACAACGACCTGGCGCTCGGCCTGTTCGTCGAGCACCTGACGAAGAGTCCTGTCTGGAAAGAATCGGTCGTATTTGTGCTGGAAGACGACGCCCAAAACGGGGCCGACCACGTGGACGCGCACCGCTCCATCGCTTTTGTGGTGAGCCCTTATGCCAAACGGAAATACGTGGATCACACGATGTATTCTACCAACTCCATGTTGCGGACGATGGAACTGATCCTCGGCATACCGCCCATGAGCCAGCACGACGCGGCCGCCACCCCGATGTGGCGCTGTTTTACCAACGAGACCGACTACACACCGTTCAAAGCCCTGCCCTCCAACGTCAACCTCGACGACCGCAACGCCGCCGTAGACAACGAACTGCAGCGCCGCTCCGACGCCTGGGATTTCAGCGGCGAAGACCGCGTACCCGACCTGGCGTTCAACCAGGTGCTATGGAAGATCATCAAAGGCGAACACTCGGAAATGCCCGCGCCGCGGAGAGGGGCGTTTTTGCGGTATTCGGAGGAAGAAGCGGAGGAAGGCAAAAAAGACTGAGGATCAGGCAAATATCTCGTTTACCGTAATCTGGAAGTCGGGCAACACCGGCGCGGCGGAGCAGACGTCGTCGCCGAAGCACACCGTGATATCGCGGATGGAACGGTACACTTTTACCTGTTTTAACTTTGGAAAAATGACCCATACCACCTGAACGCCGTTGTCGAAATACTCCTGCAATTTTTCCTCGACTTCGTTGATCTGGTCGTTTTTAGAGATGACTTCGGCGACGAAGGCGCAGACGCTCAATTCGCCGTTTGGAGCAGATTGCATTTGCTCCCCACTCATATAGGCAATATCGGCGCGACGCGTACGGTTGAGCGTTTGCATGAGCATATCTACTTCGCTCATTAGTTCGCCCATGGCAGCATAGGCTTTGGTGCGCGTAAAAAGGCGCATCAGACATTGGAGGATTTTAAGTTTGTCTCTGTTCATGGTACGCGGTTTTTTTTCGACGACGCCGTTGTTCCATTCGTACTTGTAAGCGTCCTCCCGGTTGGTGTACCGTGTCTGGAAAGACTCCAGGGAAACCAAACGTTTGGAAGCGGTTTTGGCCGTCGCTTTTGGCGCCGCCGGGCGTGTGTCGGGCAGTTGTTTCGACTGG
>CALEYM010000270.1 GCA_937926185.1 uncultured Bacteroidota bacterium
CCGGAAATGAAAACAATTTGTCCCCTTCAGCGGGAAAACTACCTATGTCTAAAAACATTGCTCTAAGGATTACCTCCTTTGGCGTCCTGCGCGGGCCGGCCATCGTCCCGATGGCGCCTGATCATTTCCGCGATATTTTCGCCGCCATATCTTTTGGCATAAAAGATATTTCCCAAACCACAACTGCCTGGTTTATTACCCATTCAGGGCGCGCTCATGAGTGTGCCGGTTAACATATTTCTAATCTTTTTCTAAACTAAATCTTTTAAAAAGTATGAAGCACAAACCTTTTATCAGAAGTATGCTGTTACTGTTCCTGCTGTTTGCCGGTGTGCATTCAGCATGGGCGCAATTCACCGCCAGCGGCCGCGTCGTCGACGCCCGCGGCGAAGGCCTCCCCGGGGCTACGGTTACGATCGTGGGCATTGACCGCGGCGGCGCGACCGACGTTGACGGCAATTTCAGGCTGCAAATCCCCGGCAATGCCGCCCAGTTACGCGTGGCCTACACGGGTTTCAAAACCGTTGTCACGGAAGTCAGCTCTGCCAGCCCAAACGTAAATATTACGCTGGAAGAAGATTTTTCGAGCCTGGAAGAAGTGGTGGTATCCGGCTTGGCCACCACGGTAAAGCGTGCTAACCTGGCCAATGCCGTGTCGTCCATTACCAGTACCGAATTGGTGGGCACCACCGTGCAATCTACCATGGACGGCGCCATGTACGGCAAACTGACCGGCGTCAACATCATCGCCAACTCCGGCGCCCCGGGCGGCGGCGGCGTGGTCAAGTTCCGCGGTATCACCACCCTGAACGGCAACTCGCAGCCCCTTTACATCGTGGACGGAGTATACTACGACAACTCCTCGTTCCGCTCCAATACTAACTTCGTGTCGCAGGCTGCCGGCCAGGGCAGCAACCGTTTCCAGGACAATCCTTCAAACCGGATTGCCGACCTGGACCCGGAAGATATCGAGCGCATCGAAGTGCTGAAAGGCGCCTCGGCAGCGGCGATCTACGGCTCCCGCGCAGCCGCGGGCGTAGTGCTGATCACCACCAAACGCGGCAAACGCGACGGCAGCACACAGGTTAATTTTTCCCAGTCCATAGGTATGCAGCAACAGCTGCGCAAACTGGGTGTGCGCCAATGGGATGCCGCCAAAGTGGAAGCTGCTTTCGGCGCCGACGAGGTGCCGGTGTTCCAAGCAGCCCAATCGGCCGGCAAGATTTACAACTACGAAGACGAACTCTACGGCAACAACGGCCTGCTCAGCACCACCCGTCTGTCCATCAGCGGCGGCACCGAAAAACTGGGGTATTTCGCCGGCGTCACCAAAAAATCGGAAGAAGGGATTATCAAGAACACCGGCTACGACCGCACTTCCGTGCGCCTGAACCTCGACCCGAAAGTGTTCAGCTGGGCCGACCTGCAACTGAGTCTTAATTACGTGACGTCGGAGGCCGACCGCGGGTATTTCAACAATGACAATACTTCCACCACGATGGGTGTTTCCTTCGTGTCCACCCCCTCCTGGGCCGATTTGTTCCCCGATGAGCGCGGCAACTACCCGAACAACGACTACGCGCCGTCCAACTTCCTGCAAACGCGCGACCGGGTGACAAATAAGGAAAAAGTGAACCGCATCCTCGGCGGCGGTATCGGCACCTTCCGCCTGTGGTCGAATGATAAAAACGCCCTGAATCTGTACATACGGGGCGGCGTCGACCAGTACACGCTGGAGACCAACTCCATCTTCCCGCGCGATCTGCAATTCCAGAAAGACGGGAACGGCACCAACGGCGTTTCAATTCTCGGCACAGCCGTCACCACGGGTTCTAATATCGCCGCATTCCTGATCCATACCCTGAATACGGGCAACAACCTGTCGTTCCGTACCCAGGCAGGCGTTACGCAGGAAAACCTGGAACAAAACTGGACCAACGCCGTGGCCACCCAGCTGATCGGCTCGCAAACCAACGTCAACCAGGCCGGCGCCATCCAGGTGATACAAGAACGCCTGAAACAGGTGGATAAAGGATTTTTTGCCCAGGAAGAAATTAACTTCCAGGACAAAATCGTGGCAACGCTCGGTATCCGCGGCGATAAATCTTCGCGAAACGGCGATCCGAACAAACTATACTACTACCCGAAAGCATCGCTGGCGCTCAACCTCCACGAATTGACCTCTCTCGGAAGCCAGATCAGCCAGCTGAAACTACGCGGCGCTTTCGGCCAGTCCGGCAACTTCGGCGTTTTCGGCGCTACCTACACCGCCCTGAACCCGCTCATTATCGACGGCGGCACCGGCTCCGCCGTAGGCCTGATCTCCGGTAATACCACCATCGGCCCCGAACGGCAAACCGAAATTGAGGCCGGTTTCGATCTGGGTCTTTTGGAAAACAAAATCGGCCTGGAATTCACCTATTATATTAAAAACATCAAAGACCTGATCCTTCTGATCGACGTGCCCGGTTCTTCCGGCTTCTCCGATGCCTGGCGCAATGCCGCCGACCTGAGCAACAAGGGCGTCGAAATCGCGCTGAACGCTTCACCGGTGCGCACCCGCACGTTCAACTGGAACAGCCGCCTGTCTTTCTGGCTCAACCGCGCCGAAGTCACCCGCCTGGCCGTGCCGGCCTACAACGACGGCGCTTTCGGCGCTACGCTGGGCACTTACCGCATAGAAGAAGGCAAATCGCCGACCCAACTGGTGGGTATCGACCCCAACCCGGAAGCCAACGGCCTGCGCGTGTTCGGCAACGCCGAACCTGATTTCCAACTCGCCTTCAACAACGCGCTGAAGTACGAAAACTGGGAGCTCAACTTCCTGTTCCACTGGAAAGCCGGCGGCGAAAACATCAACCTGAGCACCTTGTTGTCCGACATTTTCGGTACCAGCCCCGACTACGACGACAAAAACGTTGATCCGTCCGGAGTGATGACCAACGGCGCCTACCGCCTGGGCCAGCTCGGCGTTTCGGCCGGCGCCTGGATAGAAGACGCCTCTTACCTGCGTTTGCGCGAAGTAGGGCTCAACTACCACCTGCCTGCATCCTGGTTCAAGGACAAAGCGCGTATCCGCCTCGGTGTTTCCGCCAGGAACCTGATCAATGTTTTCAGTTATAACAGTTACGATCCGGAGGTGTCCAATTTCGGAAACAACGCCATTTCTTCCAACGTGGAAGTAACGCCCTTCCCCTCGGCAAAAAGTTTCTTTTTCACGCTGAATGCGAGCTTTTAAATCGTGCCGCGTTTACGAAGATTAAAAAGTTTCGCAAACGTAAAAACGCTAAGAAAGTCAATCACTTACCAACAAAATTAAACAAATATGTTTTGGAAAAATATAACTAAAATCATGCTGCCCGCCGCCTTGTTATTCGGCGTAACAGCCTGCGAGATCGACCCCATCGAAGACCCCAACAACCCCAGCGTGGGCGCCATCGTGCAGAACGCTTCGCTGAGTGAAATACAAAACCTGGTAACCGGCACCGAGGCGGCCATGCGCGGCAACCTCGGCAACTATTTCGACGGCATCGGCGCTATTGGCCGCGAATTTTACCGCTTCTCTACTTCCGATCCGCGTTTTACCTCCGACCTGTTGGGCAAGGGTTCCGCCACGCTCGACAACAACACGTTTTACACCACCAACCCCTACAATGCGCGGTACCGGGCGATCAAGAACACCAACATCCTGTTGCAGGCGGTGGATAACTCCACCGCGCTGACCACCGACGCCCAGCGACAAGCCTTACGCGGGTTCGCCAATACGATCAAAGCGTATCAACTGTTACTGCTCTGGGTGCAACAATACGACAACGGTATCCGGATCGATGTGGCCGATCCCGACCGGCTCGGGCCGTTCGTAGGCGAAGGCAACAGCAATGCCGTCCTTCAGGCCATCGCTCAAATCCTCGACGAAGGCAACACCCAACTGAATGCCGGCGGCAGCGCCTTTCCGTTCAGCCTGACCAGCGGTTTTGCGGGTTTCGATACGCCGGCTGATTTTGCCAAATTCAACCGCGCCCTCGCCGCCCGGGTACAAACCTACCTCGGCAACTGGGATGCCGCCCTCACCGCGCTGAACGCCTCGTTTTTCGACCTGAACGGCGACCTGAACACGGGCGCATATCACCCCTTTTCGACGGCTGGCGGCGACGCGCTCAATCCGCAGTGGTTTCCTGCCGGGGCCACGGGTGAGTCGCGGGTAACCCATCCAGCCTTCGTGACCGATGCAGAAGCAGGCGATACCCGCCTGAGCAAGGCGGCCGCCCGCGCAGAAACGGAATTCCAGGACGGCCTCCAAAGCGACTACGACTTCACCCGTTACGCCACCAACGGCTCGCCCATTCCGATTATCCGGAATGAAGAACTGATCCTGATCTACGCGGAGGCTAAAATTCAAAAGAATGAAACCACCGAAGGTAAGGATGCGCTCGACGTAATTCGCAATGCCGCCGGCCTGCCCGACTATGCCGGCGCTACCACTCAGGATGCGCTGATCGATGAAATGCTGAAACAACGCCGCTACTCGCTCTTCGGCGAAGGACATCGCTGGGTGGATATGCGCCGCTACAACCGCCTCAACACCCTGCCCATCGACCGCGCAGGCGACGACGTGTGGACGAAGTTCCCAAGGCCGGCGTCGGATCAGTGATATTTGTTGATTTGTTGATTTGTTGATTTGAGCGGCCACGAGCAGGGCC
>CALEYM010000271.1 GCA_937926185.1 uncultured Bacteroidota bacterium
TGCTGTTCAGGATGAAGTCGCCGGTGAAGTGGCGCCCGAAGTGGGTGGTGATTTCGTGGCCAGGGCTTTGGTTAATAAGACGTTAAAGTCCCCAATCCCGACAGCAATCCTGTCGCATCGTCGTTTTATTTTTGCTCTTTGAAAAATAAAGTGAATAATTAAAAAGCTCAAAACAAAAGCAACCATGAGTAAATTCTGGTCAACAACGCTTGCCGGCGCCGTGGGAGGCCTGATCGTCTTCGGCGCCATTAAAATGACGGAAAAGCCGGCGCCTGAGTCCGGCGCCTTGCCTGCCCCGGCGCCCGTGAAACAGGTGAATTACGCCTATGGCGGGGCCCCGGTACCATTCGATTTTACCAAAGCTGCCGACCGCGCCATGCCAGCCGTGGTGCACATCAAAGCCAAAGAAAGCCGGGAAACGGCGATCCAGCGGCAGCGCCAGTCGAACCCTTTCCGGTTCTTTTTCGGGGATGACTTTTTGCCCTTCGACGATTATGCCCGCCCGCGTTCCGGTAGTGGTTCAGGCGTTATTTATACTTCCGACGGCTACATACTCACGAACAACCACGTCGTCGAATTTGCCGACGAATTTGAAATTACCCTGCACGACAACCGCGAATTCAAAGCCCGTCTGGTAGGCGCCGACCCCAGCACCGACATGGCCGTGCTGAAAATTGACGCCAACAACCTGCCCGCCATCGAACTGGGCAACTCCGACGACGTGAGGGTGGGCGAATGGGCGCTGGCCGTGGGCAATCCCTTCGACCTGACTTCCACGGTCACCGCGGGTATCATCAGCGCCAAAAGCCGTGACATCAACATCATTCGCAAGGGCGCCCCGATCGAATCGTTTATCCAGACCGACGCAGCCGTCAATCCCGGTAACTCGGGCGGCGCGCTGGTGGATGTGACCGGCCGCCTGATCGGTATCAACTCGGCCATCGCCACGCCCACGGGTGTTTTTGCCGGCTATTCCTTTGCCATCCCGGTCAACTTAGCCAAACGTATCGCCGACGACCTGGTGAAATACGGCAAGTTCAAACGCGCCTATCTCGGGGTAGATATTGCCACCATGGACAGTAATCTGGCCGCCGAACTCAATATTCCATACTCCCAGGGCGTTTGGGTAAAAGAACTCGACCCCCAAGGCTCGGCTGCGCAGGCCGGAATTCAGCAGAATGACATTATTATCAAAATAAATGGCAAAAATGTGACAAGCGGCCCGGAACTAAGAGAGATGATCGGTCGTTCTAAAGTAGGTGAGTCCGTCAGCCTGACGCTGGTGCGCAACGGAAAAGAAAAAGACGTCGCCGTAAGGCTGAAAACCCGCGGCGAAGAGTAAAAAACAATGCAGGCGTAACCTTACGCCGATAAAGATAAAGTTGGTTTTTCGTTTTGTTTTGATGTGTCTGCTCCGCGCAATGCGGGGCAGACTTTTTTTTGCGTTATATTTGTCCGAAATCGCCCACCAATAAAAAACGCCGACGAAAACAATGACTACCGCCGAACTCACCGAACTGAAGCGCCGGCTTCGTCAATTGCTGCCCGATGAAGGTATCAGCGCCGTCATCGGCGCATTGAAAGCGGTTCTTCCGGAAATTGCGCCCAAATACAGCGCGGTATTCCAGTTGGAAACCCGGCTCAACATGGCCAATCGCGACAAGATCAGGGGCGTGTTGTCGCAGGAACAACTGGAACTGGCTTATAACCGCATATCTGCCGACCTCATCGAATTTGTCGATAACCTTCAGGCAGAGGATTTTGCTCCTGCCGGCGCGGCAGCCAAAACCGGCTCCATTCTCTACAAAATTCCGCACACGATGCAGCTGGAACGCGAAACCCGCTGCGTCGTTCGTCTGGCTTTCGACGAAGAGGCGATCATCCGGAATATCGAACTGACGGGCGCCGTGCTCAAACCGGTCAGGGTCTCGGAAGTAATGGAGGTTGCCCTCGTAGACCCCAACGATGATCCCGCTTTCGAGATCAGGGAAGTGAACAGTACCGAGCAGTTTCTTGAAAAAGGCGATTTCACCGAATGGCTTTTTTATGTGACGCCACTGCGTACGGGTGAATACCCCCTGGCGCTTCGCGTATCGGTGGTGGAAGTGGTGGCGGGGAAAGACCGCAAAAAGGAAATTGTGCTGGAAGAAACCATCCAGGTGGTAGCCGAACCGGAGGACGACGGTTATGAAGAAACGGCTACTTTTCAAAACAGCGGGTATACTTTTTCCTATTCTGCGGAAACGGACGCCCCGGCGCAGCCTGCGGCCCCGGCGCCTGCCCAGGCGGCGCCTGCCCGGTCCGATAATTTGCGCCGAATCGGCTCTGCTATGCTGGTTTTATTACTGCTTGCCGGCGGCGTTTGGGCGTTCGGTCCCCGCGTCCGCGATTATTTCGCCTGGCGCCAGACGACAAATGAAAATACCAAAACTGCATACGAAGAATATGTCCGCCAACATCCGAACGGCAGATATCGCCTCGAAGCCGAATTGATCGTCGATCGCCTGGATTGGTCGGAGACAGCTGAAAACGCCGCCGATACTGCCGTCTATCTGCGTTACCTGGAATTGCATCCGACCGGCATGTACGAGGCCGAAGCCCGGCGTATCCTCGACAGCCTGCGTCAATCGGGCCCCGGCGGTACATCCTCCGGCCTGATGCCGGAATACCCGCCGTATGATACGGCAGACGCGGATATTGTTATGGCGCCGTCTTCCGGCCCTGTTTCGCAAATAAAACCGGCAGTCCCCCAAAAACGGTCCGGCGGGGCCAAAAAGCCTGCCGCCGCCCCCGCGCCGGGTAAAGCGCCTGCCCCCGTACCCTCGGCGCCCACCCCGGAAATTACGCCGCCGGGTACCGAAAAACCGACCCCCGGCCGCCGTTCCGGTTTTGAAATGATCAGCGTGGCCGGCGGGACTTTTACGATGGGCAGCGCCAAAGGCGAAAAAGACGAATGTCAGCACGAAGTAACGGTAAGGGATTTCAGGATCGGTAAATATGAAGTCACCCAGGCCGACTGGAAAGAGATCATGGGCAATAATCCGGCTTTTTACAAAGGTTGCGACGAGTGCCCCGTAGAAAACGTATCCTGGAACGATGCCCAGGCTTTCATTCAAAAAGCCGGCGTGATCCGGGGTATTCGCTACCGGCTGCCCTCCGAAGCCGAATGGGAATACGCCGCCCGCGGCGGCCGGCAAAGCCAGGCTTTCCTGTACAGCGGTTTCAACCGGCTGGGTTCTGCGGGCTGGTACCACGGCAATACCGAACGCCCGAACCGCGTCGGACGGAAACGCCCCAACGAGCTCGGTATACACGATATGAGCGGAAACGTGTGGGAATGGTGCCAGGACGCCTACCAACCCTATCCGGGTTGCAAGGGCAAAGCCAGTTCCGATCGCGTCCTGCGCGGCGGCGGCTGGCGAAACTACGAGGACGTGTGCAGGGTGGCTAACAGAAGCCAGGAGAATCCCGCCAAACGCGACTACCAGATCGGTTTCCGGCTGGCCCGCGACTGAGAGCATGCTGGGATTTTCCGCTGGGCAAAAACAGCTCTTTTCCCGCCTGTTTTCACCTTTTTTCGGTTACATAGTCACCGCTATGCTCCCTCAAAAACGCAAAAACAGCCGAAAAAATCCCTTGTTTTGGCTCCAGCGGAAAATCCCCAGCATGCTCTGATGCGGCTTCATTCGCCGACGCCGAAATAATAGGCTGCTCCAACGCTGAAACTTTGATGCCTTGCTTTTGCCTGGGCAGCGGAGGCATAAAAATCAGGTATCGTATTGGTCAGACCGAAAAAAGCGGCCACGCAAAGGCGGAAATTTCGGAAACTGTATCCGGCCTGCGCGTACAGTCCGCCGTCAAAACGCCGGAAATAATCGTCCTCCGTGTTGCCAAACCGCACCCGCTCCTTAAAGATCAACGGGGCTGGATTGCCCTGGATGTCAAGCGTCGTTTTGGTTCGACCGGCCAAACCGATACCCATGTATGGCCCGGCGCCCACGAAAATTCCGTTCCAGCGGAAGTTGAGCGCAAGCGGCGCCTGGAGATGCCATAACTGCGCGTTGTAACCGGTAAAATCCAGCGTACTGTCGGTGGTGGATTCCCGGTATCCCTTGCCGCTGAATTGCAATTCGGCGCTCAGGGTCCAATTCCGCTGCAAATCATACTCGGCAACGCCCCCGGCAAAGAAGGTGAACGTTGGCATGGCGGCCTTTTGCAGGAAAACTAAGTTGTAAACCAGTATATCCGGTTCCCTGAACGGCATATCGGCCAGCACAACGCCGGCCTTGAGCCCGTAACGCATCTGAGCGTGCAGGGAACCCAGGCAAATAAAACAGAAAAGCAGTACCGGCAGGCAGGCAAAAACTTTTTTCATCGGAACGGGGATTGAAGTAGTGAAATGGCGACAAATATATTAAATCCGGTTCACCAAATAGGCCGTTGCGCTTATTTCACCACCTTTTTGACCAACCGCCCGCCGTTGCCATCGCTCAGGCTCAGCCAGTAAAAGCCCGGCGTCCAGGTCGATGCGTCGAGGGAAATTTGTTGCGCCCCCCCCGGCAGATGACCCGTCCATGAAGCGGCGATCCGGCGACCGGTACCGTCGAATACTTCCACCAGCACTTCCGTCCCGTCCTGCAACGTGAAATCGACGTTGAACCGCCCGGAAACCGGGTTGGGATACACTTCCAGTTCACTTAGCGAGCCGCTGGCTTCTTTAGCCGGCGTGATGCCCAGGCCACCCGGGATGGGTATCAACTGGTCGAGGTACAAGCGGTATTCGCCGGGGCCGAGCAGTACCGTCGTATTGGCCCCCGTGACCGTGAGGCTGTCGCCGGTGTAATATTCGTACCATTTGCCGGTATGTTTAAAACTCACGGAGGCCGTGGCGGAGGAGATACCGACGTTGGCCGCCACGGCGGCGTTCAGGCCTGTGCCGTTGAGGTAGATGGTGCGTATTTGTCCGCCGCCGATATTGGCCTGGAAGTCGGTCGTTTCAAACAGGTCCTGGGTTTTTCGCAGGTGCAGCAGGGCGGCGGTCACTTTGTACAGGCGCCGGCGGGAGGGGTCGTCGAAAAAGTCCCAACGGATGGGTTTGAGATCGAGGCGGCAGTTGCTGTTCACGGTTCCGTTGACGCAGTGATTGATCGAATAGTCGTAGCCCAGTTCGCCGAACTGCCAGAGCATTTTGGGGCCTGGGATGGTGTACAGCAGGTTATTGAGCATTTCGATCCTGCGGTTGGCCACCGCCGGTGTTTTGATGTTGTAATTGCCCGTGGCGGCGCCGTAAAGTTTACATTCGTAGCCGATGCGTTCCTCGTCGTGACTTTCAAAGTAACCGATCAGGTGCGGCACGGCCCAGCCGCGTTGTTTGTGGGAAATGCCGGCCAGGCTGGTGTTGATGCCGGCGGAATAGCCCAGGGCCACTTCCTTGTAGGCGCCGTGCATATTTCCCCAGAGCATCATGCCGTATTCGGCCAGTTCTTTTTCCTCGTTGTTGGCGGCAAAATGTTCGAGAATAACGTAAAAATCCGGGTCAATATCCCACATAAAATCGGCGTAATCTTTCCAGATGGCCACGCGCGAGGCGTCGTACTGACCCCAGGCGTTCACATCGCCAAGGGTGATTTTTTGTGTAAATCCTTTCGAAAGGTCGAAACGAAAACCGTCGACGCGGAATTCGGTCATCCAGTATTTTATACAATTTTTTACATAGGCCTTGGTGGCCGGGCTTTCGTGGTTGAAGTCGTTGAACACGTTGAATTCGTGTTTCGCCTCTGGATTGAGCCAGGGATTGCCGGCGGCGGGGCGGTTGTTGGCGCCGTCCCAGTAAAGTTGCGCCAGCGGGCTGGAGCCGGAAGCCTGGTTGAACACCACGTCGAGTATGACGGCCATGCCGCGTTCGTGGCAGGCGTCGATGAGTCGTTTCAGGTCTTTGGCGGTGCCGTAGTATTTATCGAGGGCTTTGTGGTAGGAGGGGTTGTAGCCCCAGCTGATGTTGCCGTCGAATTCGTTTACGGGCATCAGTTCGATGGCGGTGACGCCCAGGTTTTGCAGGTAATCGAGCGTATCGAACAGGGTGGGGTAGTCGTGGCGGTGCAGAAAGTCGCGCAGGAGCAGTTCATACACCACCAGGTCGGTTTTTTTCGGACGGACATAATTTGTGGCCTGCCAGTCGAAAGGCGTTTGGGCGGTTTGCAGCACCGATACGGCGCCGAAGGTTTTGCCTGATGGGTATGCCGGCAGGTCGGGATAGGTGAGTGGCGGTATAAAAGGGTCGTTGCCGGGATCGAGCACGAGGGTACTGAGCGGATCGGCGATTTTTTGGGCGCCGTTCACCAAGTACTGGAAACGGTATATTTCGCCGGCTTGCAGGCCGCCGAGTTCGATCCACCAGGTATTCCCGTCGAGGCTGCGTTTCATTTGGTATTGTTCGTTGGGTTTCCAGTCGTTGAAATCGCCGATCACGTGCACCACCTGTTTATTGGGCGCATAGAGGGACAACCGGACGGTTTGATCGTCGATATGGTTGATGCCCAATTCGGTTCCCGCGGGCGGGTCTTCCTGCGCCAGTGGGTTGGGCACGATGTAGGTGAAGCGCGAGGTGTCGGTTTCAGTGGCCGTGCTGGCTACGAATTCAACCGTACGGATACCAGCCACGGCACTGAGATCGGTTTGCAGTATTTTCCCGCTGCCGGCAGCTACTTGCTGGCCGTTGTCGAACAAGGTCAGACCGGCGCTTACCGAGGCTTCGGCGATCACGGGAATCAGGTTGCCCCCGGCGCTCAGCACGGTAGCGGCGGAAGGCGCGGTGAAAATGGTTTGCAGACCGACATTATCCGGGTAAACAGGATAAAAGATATCCGAACCGTCGAAGGCGCGGCCCACGACACTGCCGTTGGTGTTGCGGAAAACGAAGGCGAGTTCCAACACCGTTTCATTGGCCGGAATATTGAAAAACGACTTGATGTGAAAAGTTTTTTTCCAAATATTCGGGCCGGCGTTGGTCATCTGTCCCTTTGGGTCGGCAATACCCCAGGTAGTGGCCACGTATTTCCAGTCGTTCGGCGTTGTGCTTTTATCGGTGATCACCCCGATATGCGCGTACACCGGGGATACGCCGGTGAGGGCGCCGTTGCCTTGCGTGGCGTCGAAGGTGATCGTGACGGTATCGTTAATATTAGGGAAGGCGGGGGAGCAGGAAACCTGGGCAAGGAGATGAAACGGGAGTGCGTAGAAGAGGAGAAAAAAAATATTCACCGCGGAGGCACGGAGGCACGGAGGGCAGAAGCAACGCATACAAAGACGGTTTTGGTTAAAAAAGAAAATCCTATTTCAACCGGGGTGGCGAAATAGGATAGGGTGTTTGCAGGGCAAATAACGGATGTTGCGGCGGTTTGGCCAATAAAAAAATCTGCCGGTTTAGGCAAAATTAATTCGCGTCGGGGTTCACGCCTTCCTCACGGAGGTGGCGCCCGATGTTAAACGGGATACCGTCGGCAAGTTCGAGATCATCGTCCCAGTCGTGGATAATCCAGTTTTTTCCGGGTTCGGCCACCACGACACATGCCCTCACACCTCAAACCGCAGGTGTTTCACCGTCAATCCCTTGTTAATCAGCTGCTTCAGCGAATCAACCCCGATGCTCAAATGCAATTCTGCAAAATTGGCCGTCACTTTTTTATCGCTTTCTTCGGTTTTGATGCCGTCGTGGGTCATGGGCATGTCGCTCACCAGCAGCAGGGCGCCGGCCGGCATGCGGTTTTTAAATGCCGCCACAAAAATGGTAGCCGTTTCCATGTCGATGGCGTAGCAGCGCAGGTCGCGCAGGCGTTTTTTGAAATCTTCGCGGTGTTCCCACACGCGTTTGTTGGTGGTGTACACCACGCCGGTCCAGTAGTCGCGTTCGTATTCGCGGATGGTGGTGGAAATGGCTTTTTGCAGCGCGAAAGCCGGCAGCGCCGGCACTTCGGGGGGCAGAAAGTCGTTGCTCGTTCCTTCGCCGCGAATGGCGGCAATGGGCAGCAGCAGGTCGCCGATCTGGTTTTTACCGGTTTTGACGCCGCCGCATTTGCCGAGGAATAAAACGGCCTTCGGATGAATGGCTTCCAGCAAATCGACCACCAGGCCGGCGTTGGGGCTGCCGATGCCAAAGTTGATGATGGTAATATTGTCGACGGTGGCGGCCTGCATGGGTTTGTCGGCGCCGTACACGGGTACCTCGTGTTTGTCGGCGAACATGCGCACGTAGTTGCCGAAATTCACCAGCAGAATGTATTCGCCGAATTTTTCCAGCGGCATGCCGGTGTAGCGCGGCAGCCAGTCCTTTACGATGCGCGATTTGGCAGCCTTTTCGCGGGCTTGCAGCTCCTGGTTAACTCCGTCGAGGTCTTCGGGTGATAGGTGCAGATTGGATTCATCCATGACATGGGTATTTTCAGGCTAAAGGTCGGAGAAAACATGGAATGATTACAATCAAGTTTTCAGCGTCAGCGAAAGCGAAACTTTCAAAAGTTTCGTAAACGTTAGCCCATGATTTTCCAGACAGAAAACTTGGCGTCGAAAAGGACAATAAGATCAACAATAGTTTTTGCATAAGCCTTTTGTTTAACCTTGTAAAGAGGCGCTGAAATGGCGAAAAGTTGCCCGTTATGATTATAAACGATTAGCAGCCAGCCATTTTGCGATCATTTCTGCCAGATTTTCAAACGGGATGATCTCCGGCTCGCGCGCCGGGTTGGTCATGCGGCGGGGCAGAGCGGACATTGTCCGAAGGAGCGGGGCGGCCCTTTTTTGAAATGTCCCGGAGGAGAAATTGACTTTGGGCAACAAGGTCAGCACTTTGACGAATAATCCCGCCCGTTCTGCCTCCGGGTAACCAAGGTACCGCTCGCGGTATCTATCGAGCGCCTGGATACGTTCCAGCAACTGATCCGTTTTGCCTTCCAGTAATTGCAGGAGCAGGTGTGCAATAAGGATCGCAGCGTTCAGGCCGTCTTTGTCGCGGGTAAAAACCTGCATTTCGTTGGCGAAACGGTGGCTTTTGAATACCGGCAGGCTTTTTTCCGGCAAAGGTTGATTTGATAGCCGGCAAGCCACGAACAGATAAGCAGCCAGAATATGCCAACGCTCCCGGAGCGGTTCCTGCAACTGTGAAAAACGTTTATGCAGGGAAACCGTTTGAAAAATATCGAGTGCCTGTTCGTACTCGCCGGCGTACATGGCCAGGCAGAAGTACATCTCGTAGGCCTGAAAAAATTCATCGGAACCGTCCGGGGCATAGTCCAGACCGGTGAGCGCGGCGGCTTCACCCGCTTCAAAACGCTCCAGCAGGATGCAGGCCGGCACTTTTTTATAGTGAAACATGGCCAGCGGGCCGGCCGCGGGGTGTCGCCTGGCGCCAAACCAGGCGATCGCTTCATCGCAGCAGCGCAGGGCGCCTTCGTAATCGCCCGACTCCAGAAGAAAATGTATCTGTACGGTAAAATAATACAGGTGAA
>CALEYM010000272.1 GCA_937926185.1 uncultured Bacteroidota bacterium
CTCCTGCCCAAACCGGCCGGTCGGTGAGCAGGGCGTAGCGGTTCAGGATATTTTGCAAACCCACACCGGTGGAATCCGGCGCCGTGGCGCGGGGTTGCAGGCGGTTTTTTACCGTCAGCAGCTCCCCATTTTCAATGGTAACAGTGACCGTCAGCGGTTCTTTCGCCGACATCCGGTTGTGTTTGACGGCGTTTTCAATAAGCAGTTGCAGCGTCAGCGGCGCAATTTTTTTGTTGTCCAGTATTTCATCGGGCAACCTGATGTCCAGGTTGAACTTTTTTTCAAACCGGATTTTCAGCAAAAAAGAATAGGACTTGATGAATTCCAGCTCGGTGCGCAGCGTGACCAGCGATTGTTCTTTCTGCTCCAGAATATACCGGTAAGAACGGGACAGCTGCTCGATAAACTGCTCTGCCAGGTTGGCATCCGCGTGTACCAGCGAAGACAGGATGCTCAGGCTGTTGAACAGGAAATGCGGATTGACCTGGGTGCGCAACAAAGCAATTTCATTGAGCAGTTGTTGCTTTTCCAGCTCTTCGGAGCGGATTTGCAACAACTGCGACCGGCGCCGGAAATACAGCATGCGCACCCAAACGGCCAGGGCAACGACGAGCACGCCCAGCCCGGCCGCCGTGAGCAGGGTCTGGGTCTTGTCCTTTTGACGGATGGCCTGCTGATGCGCCATTTCAAGCCGGAATCTTTCTTTTTCCCGGTTCAGGCTGTCGGCCACCGTCTGGCGCTCGATCTCCATTTGTTTGAGTTTCTGAACCGTTTCGCTGTGCTGCAAACTGTCTTTAGCCGATACGTATTGCTCCAGGTATTGAAGCGCCAGTTTGTAGTTTCCTTGTTTCAGGTAAGCCAGATACAGGCAATTCCAGGCGCCCACTTCTTTCAAATTGGGACTTCCGAGTTTGCGGGCCAATTCCAATGCGTCGCTGCACGCCCGGATGGCTTGAGGGTATCGTTTCTGCCTGTTCCACAGGTCGCCTATGCTGATGCAGGCATCGGCCAGGCCTTCCAGGTCGCCGGTAGACCGGAAAATTTCCGATTCCCGTTGAAAATCGTCGAGGGCCTCCCGAAAACGCCCTAATTCGGTCAATGCCATCGCGCGGTTGTGCAATGAGGTGGCCATGCCATATTCGTCACCCATTTGTTCCTGTATGGCAAGACACTTGGAGTTGAAAGCCAGGGACTTTTCAAAATCGTTTTGGTCGAGGTAGACGGCAGCCATGTTGCCATACACCAGCGCCAGGCCCTCGCGGTTGTTCAGTGCTTCGTAAATGAGTCGCGCCTTTTCCAGGTACTCCAGGATTTTTGCGTGATTGCCGGGAGTTTCAAAATAAATGGTGGCAATACCGATATAGTTGTCGGCCATTTTTTTCCGGTTGCCCGTTTCCTCCGCCAGCGACAGGGATTTGTTGATACAGTCGATCGCTTTGGAATAGTTGCTTTGCAGCCGGTACACGTCGCCCATACTGCCATATACGGTAGACATGAAGCCCCGGTCGCCCAACTTTTCCAGGATGGCGATGCTTTGCCCGTAGTTCCGCAGGGCTTTTTCGTATTCGCTCTGGAAACGATAGGACAACGCGATATTATACAATGCCCGGGCCTGCCATTTCAACAAGCCTTTATTCTGAGCAAAGGACAGTTGTATTTGCGCCAAGGCCCTCGCGGAGTCGGGATTTTGTTTGACCAGATCAAATGCCAGTTGGTGTATTGCCCCCAGGCGCGCCGTATCGTGCATGGCCCTGTTGTTCCACGACCGCCAAAGGCTGTCGGGATTGGGCTGGGCCTGGAGGGAAGTGTACGCCAGGGGAAAAACAACCAATATGAAGTAGGATAATTTCATGCCCGGTCTGTTTTGCAGATCGCAAAATGAACAGGCGAAGGTACTGGACCGCCCTGGTATGACAGGATGTATCTCAATACAAAAATCCAAACAGCCAAAGCGGAATATGTTGTCCGACGCCGGATTCAATATCATCCACCGCCAAAAAACTGTCGGGCACATGGGCAATTTGGCGTTTATTTTTACCCTTTCCGCCCACCTCGAAGGTATAGCGGTCATCGACCAAAAACCGCCGATGTGCCGGATCGGTTTTTCCGGCGAGCAAATCGGATTGCTGCTGTAATTTCATCAGAATGTGGGTATCTATACCGCAAAAATAATTAAAAAATTGGGTATGAATACCGAAAAATGAAAAACTGTTAGACTAAAAAAAGCCTGCTGAAGGGTGAGCATTATCGTTATAACTTCTTTATTTTTATTCCATTAATCACTGACTTGTCGAGCACGCTCCCTCAGGAAATGCCTTACTTCATTTCCATTAAGGTTTTAGTGAATCATTTCCTTCCTTATCCACGACAGTAACCTTTGATAAAACACTCGAGATGGCAGTTGATTCTTCTTCCATCTTGTCTATAAAATACCATTTTGTTTTCCCCTTTTGTTCATAGTAACCATCCTCACTCATTTGACAATATTTATAATACTCTAAAAGAGTCTGCCTGGCTTCCAATCTTGTCTCAAACGATTTAGTATAAAGTATCTCCCAGGGTATACCGGTCGACGTACTTTTTGTCTGGCCGCTGTTGTGTTCTCTCAAACGTTTTTGACAATCCTCCGCCTGGCCGATATATAACCGCCCGGTCTTTTGCGAACGCAGAATATACGTGTAAAAGGCCATAAAACAACAAAGGCCACCGCTGTGGGTGGCCTTGGTCGGGATGACTGGATTCGAACCAGAACGACCTTCCCGACACGAGTGTCGGGACGCGCTACCGGGCTGCGCTACATCCCGCCCAACCGCTGCCGTTCGATCCAGGCCAGGATACGCTGTTTGTTCTTCCACGATTTCAGCAATCGTTCCAACGCCAGGGCTTCCAATCTTGTCTCAAACGATTTAGTATAAAGTATCTCCCAGGGTATACCG
>CALEYM010000273.1 GCA_937926185.1 uncultured Bacteroidota bacterium
AGGCAGAGGAGCTGCGTATAATGATCCCTGTTTTCCAATTTGTAAATGACTTGTATGCGCGGGGTTAAAAATGAATTTTTTCAAAAATTCATTTTTAACCCCGCGCATACAAGTCATTCCCCCTTAATAATATCGCTCCAGCGAATCTCGCGGTAGGCGTCGGCAACCAGGGCGGCCAACAGGGTGAAAAAGAAAGCCGCGGCCGCGGCGGCGATGACGATGATGCTGCGTTTGGGCCGGCTTTTGATCAGCGGCGTCTCTGCCACTTCCACCACCAGGAGGGCCGGAATATCTGTATTGTACACTGACTTGATCTGGTTATAGCGCTCCAGGTCGTAGCTCAGTTGTTTACGCGACTGGAAATGGAGATCCTGCAGTACGGCCACCTGGGGGAAACCTTCATTGAACCGGTGTATCGTGATATTATCGCTGCTTTGGGCGGTCGACATCAGTTGCTGGCGCTGGCGTTCGTAAGCAACCAGGTTTGCCCTAATGTAAGCGATGGTATCGCGGGGTATGGCCGGATTTTTTTCCAGCACATCGAGTTTGGCCCGGCCGCGGGTTATTTCCGACTCGGCAGTGGATAATTGTTCAGACAGTTGCTCGCCCTGGGCCACGGGGTCGTAAATGCCATAATAAGCCTGGGTGCGGCGCAGACTGTCGCCCAACAACTCCAGTTCGGCTTTTTTACGGGTGATGTTATCTTCAAATGCAGCCAGCAGTTGGAACTGGCTTTCTTTGGTAAGCCGCTGACCGATCTCATTGATCTTATTCCGCGCTGCATTTGCCATTTCGGCGGCCATTTTCGGGTCGGTATCTTCGACGCTGATCTCAATGGCGTCGTTTTTATTCTTTTGGGCATTGTACAGGGACCGGAAACGCTGGCGCACTTTAAACGGCCCTTTTGCAGCCGCCGAGTCGATGTCGTAGTGTTCGTACAGGCGAAAGCGCGTTACCATAAAATCCTCCAGTTCCTTGCCCGCGGCTATTTCCGCCATGCGGTCGAGGTCGCGGTCGGAGCCGTAGTAGTCTGTCACCTGGCCAGTATTTCCGAACATCAGTTCGGGGTTGGCCAATTGAGGGCTGGCCGGGTAAAAAATGGTCGTTGCCTGGTAGTAATTATCCAACAGCAATGAAAATATAATGCTTCCGGCCAGCGCCAAAATACAAACGTTTCGAATGGTTTTTCTCCAGCGGTACAGGGTTTGAAAGACCCCCAGAAGATTGTTTCGATGATCCATGTTGTTCGACAAGGTGGTTGAAAAGCGGCGCAAAAGTATAAAAATTGCTTCCGGAACAAGGTGTCAGGCACTACATCTGCGGAAATGGCAGAAAAAACATCGCCCGGAGAGCGTACACTCGCCGGGCGATATGGCTCGTTTCCGTCTTTACCGGAAACGCATTATGCAGCCAGAGTGCTGCTTTTATCCATTGTTTTGGTTCAGGCTTCCTGCCATTCCAGCAACAGGCGGGCGGCTTCGGAAGAACCCATATCGGCAGCCGCCTGCAGGTCGTGGGTAAATTCGGGTTTACCCGCGCGCCGTTTGGCGATGCCGCGGTGCAGCAAACCTTCCGCATCCGGTAACAGTTCCACACCGGCGTCGATCGACAAGGTGCGGTCGAAAGCTTCCAAAGCAGCGGAAAAGTCATTTAAAGCCAGCAGCGCCTTGCCCAGCAGGTAAGTAGCCCGGCGCCGGCGGGGGAAGTTCGGATCATGTTCCGGGAAATTGCGCTGCAGGTAAAGGCGCAATTCCTGGGCCGCTTCGGCGTATTGTTTGGCATGAAACAAACTCTCCCCTTTTTTCAGGCGGGCCAGCCAATGCAGCGGCTGAAGCGCCAGCGAACGTTTGATGGCCTGATCGAAGTCCTGCGCGGCGCTTTCCCAGTCGTTCTTCAACATTTTCACTTTGGCGCATCCGTAATACGGCTCCGGATTGTTCGGGTTGAAGCGAATGCTCTTGGAAAAATCGTGCAGGGCGTCGTTAAAATTGCCGAGTTTATAATTTACGTAGCCGCGCCGTTCGTAAGCCAGCGCATGGCGCTCGTATTTTTCGATAGCGCGGCTGAGCGCGGCCGACGCTTCCAGCTCCATTCCTTCCTGTCCGACAAGGTCGCAGCCCCTGCGGTATTCCAGCACAGCCGCTTTGTCCGATTCAGGCTCGATGGTGAGATCGGCCAGCAGGCGGCCATTATCCAGGCACCAGGCGCGGATATTACCGGCAACGGCAAATTGCGCCAGCTCCTGAAGCAGCGAAGTAGTGCTGCGCCAGTGCTTTTCCGATTGCATCAGCGTTTGCTGCGGAATCGTGAGCGAAAAATCTTCCAAAATAAACACCTGTTCCTGCTTGAACAAAATGTCTGCTTTGAAATACGTCTCGATACGGGTCTGCCAATGCCGCAGCACCATATCGAACGTCCGCTGGGAGCCGAACTCCAGCCGGCCTTTAAAAATAAGTTTGAGTGGTTGCGTATTCATCCTGCCTGCTGTTTATAAAAATCGGGTGTTTCCATTTAGGCAGATTCCGGGGGTACATGGATTAGTAAACGCCTGGCGAAAAACGTTCATGGACGCGGTGGGGCATAATACCGCGAAACAGGGTCGCACCGCCTTAGCTCCAGCATCTTTTTCAACCAAACGGAATGACGCCGCCGGTGAGAAGACGCGGGAAACCTTCGGAGACGGACAGTACCAAGCGACCGCCATTTAAATCAAATTCCCACAAAACATTTTTTCGAAGCCCTTTTCGGAAGGATTATCGGCCGAAGAAAACAGAGACCGGGCGAAAAGGAGCGCTTTCCCAAAAGAACAACAAATATCCGCAATATTTAGTTCTCCTGCAAGCCTTTGGCGCGTCTTTTTTGAGAAATTTTTTTTGTTTTATAACAACCCGGTAAATAAAATTTTAAATAAGCGCACAAAAGTGCCGGGTGTGGCAACTAAATATCCGAAAAGCGTTTTTTATTTTTGACAAAACAATGTTAGGCAGGATTAAAATACCGGATATTTCCGCGGGGTAAGCGCCTTGAGGAAATTTATTTTGAC
>CALEYM010000274.1 GCA_937926185.1 uncultured Bacteroidota bacterium
TCCTCAAGGACTTGAACCTTGGACCTACGGATTAACAGTCCGCCGCTCTAACCGACTGAGCTAATGAGGCAGTGCCTTTTTCAAAAAGCGGGGCAAAGGTATATCGACACTCCGGGAAAAACAACCTCTTTCGCACAAAAAAAATTCCACTATCGCAAACTTTAATTTTTTCGGTCAAAAGAGGGCGCTTCGACGTATCTTTGCGCCCTCTTTTTTGAAACGACTTATGAAACGTACAAAAATCGCCGAAATACTCCGTTCCGAACCGGTGAATACCGAAGTGCTGGTGAAAGGCTGGGTCAAAGCATTCCGGAACAACCAGTTCATGGCCCTCAACGACGGCTCCTGCGCGCAGAACCTGCAGGTGGTGGTCGATTTTGAAAATACCGACCCGGCGCTGATCGAACGGATCAAATTCGGCGCGGCCGTCGGCGCGCGCGGCCTGCTGGTGGAAAGCCAGGGAAAGGGTCAGAAAGTGGAGGTAAAAGCTTCAGAGATCATCATTTACGGCGATTGCAATCCGGAAGAATTTCCGTTGCAGCCTAAAAAACAATCCCTGGAATACCTACGGGAAATTGCGCATCTGCGTTTCCGCACCAACACTTTCGGCGCCCTGTTCCGCATCCGGCACGCGCTGGCTTTCGCCATCCATAAGTTTTTCAACGATCGCGGATTTTACTACCTGCATACCCCGGTGATCACCGCCAGCGACGCCGAAGGCGCGGGCGAGATGTTCCGCGTGACCACGCTGCCGCTCGAAAACATACCGCTGACGGAAAGCGGCGAGATCGATTTCAGCCTCGACTTCTTCGAACGGCCCACCAACCTCACCGTTTCGGGCCAGTTGGAAGCCGAACTGGGCGCCCTGGCATTGGGAGAAGTGTACACCTTCGGCCCCACTTTTCGGGCCGAAAACTCCAACACCACCCGCCACTTGGCCGAATTCTGGATGATCGAACCGGAAGTGGCCTTCGCCGATCTGAACGACAACATGGACCTGGCCGAGGCCATGCTGCAATACGTGATCGCTTACGTGCTGGAACACTGCGCCGACGACCTGAAAATACTGGAAGACCGCCTGACGGAAGAGGAAAAAGCGAAACCGCAGGATCAGCGTTCCGACATGTCGCTGACGGAAAAACTGCGCTTCGTGGTCGACAACCGCTTTGAACGCTTAACGTACACCGAGGCCATCGACATCCTGAAAAACTCCAACCCGAATAAAAAAGGCAAATTCCAATACCCCATCGAAGGTTGGGGCGCCGACCTGCAAAGCGAGCACGAGCGTTATCTCGTGGAAAAACATTTTAAAAAACCGGTTATCCTGACCAACTACCCGGCAGTCATTAAAGCGTTTTACATGCGCCGCGACGAGCCGCGCGAAGGCGTACCCGGCCCTACCGTTTCGGCCATGGACATACTCTTCCCCGGCATCGGCGAGATCGTGGGCGGCTCCCAACGCGAGGAACGATACGAAGTTTTATTGCAAAAAATGCGGGAAATGCACATCCCGGAAAAGGAACTGTACTGGTACCTCGACACCCGCCGTTTCGGCAGCTGCCCCCATGCCGGCTTCGGGCTGGGCTTCGAACGTTTGGTGCAATTTGTAACCGGCATGGGAAACATCCGCGACGTCATTGCCTTCCCCAGGTACCCGGGAAGCGCCGAATTTTAATTTTTTTTAAAAATTTTGTGACCATTTTTCCTAAAATCCGTCTAAAACCTGCAATTTTTTAGGCTGAAGGGAACTTTTTTGGCACACCCCCTTGCGCGACACCTTAACAGAATCTTAAATTGCAGCGTTTTTTACGGTAATCCACCCATGAATGTTCGCAAGCATTGCTAATCTTTACTGATAATCCGTTAGCCTTGGGTTTCCACGACATAATTTGGCTGAAGACTTCAAACTCGATTTTGCTTCCCGACCGATTCCCAATGCAAAGCCTGTTTGTTGCTTTACTTACACAGTGCAGTCAGATTCTAACATTCTAACTTGCGAATGAGCGATTTACACACAAACCTAACCCTTCCATCAAACCCCGATAATGTTTCTCAAGTTGAACCTTTCGTACATGAATTAGCTGAACGCTATAAACTTTCGCCCGATATTCACGGCAATATTCTGATCAGCCTTACCGAGGCCGTTACCAATGCGATGCTGCACGGCAATCGCTGCGATTGTTCCAAACAAGTCTCCATATCCCTGCGGCGCCAGCGCGATGCGTTGTCTATCCGCGTGTCCGATGAAGGCCCCGGTTTCGACCCCGGTACGGTCGCTGACCCCACTTGTCCGGAATACCTGGAAAAATGCGGCGGTCGGGGTCTGTTTCTGATGCGCCACCTGAGCGACGGATGCCGGTTTATGCGCGGCGGAAGCACCGTGGAAATGCGGTTCAAACTGGATTGAAAGTTGAATTTTCCGGATTTTCCTTTAGAAGAAGAACCCGAAACGTTAGTTTCCTTCAATTTTGAAGACGTCGAATTCGAGCTGCCTGCACAGGAGTCGATCGTCAATTGGTTGCTGGAAATTGCGGCCGCGGAAAAAAAGCCGGTTTACGAACTGAATATCATTTTCTGTTCCGACGAATATCTGCGGCAGATCAATGTCGAATACCTGCGGCACGACTACTACACCGATATTATCACCTTTCCCTACACCGAAGGCGCTGTTCACGGCGATTTGTTCATCAGTTCCGAACGGGTAACCGAAAATGCCCGCGCGCATGGCGTTTCTTTTTTAAACGAACTCTGCCGGGTTATGGCCCACGGCGTGCTGCACCTCGCCGGATACGGCGATAAAACGCCGGAAGAAGTGCGGGTAATGCGGGAAAAAGAGGATTTTTATTTGAAAAAATGGCCCATACGCTAAAACTCCCCGCCGCCCTCGAACCCATCCGCGAGCGCCTGCTCCAAACCAAACAATCCTTTATTCGCGTCAAAGCCCAACCATCCCGTGCCACCGACTGGTGGGAGAGCAAAGTAGGCGGGTTCCCCTATCTGCCCAAAGGCGTGGACTACCCAACGGCGCCCGACGGCCGCGAACTGTTTTTCCTGGCTCAGCTGAATTTCGCCGACATGCCCCGCTTGGCGCCATTCCCGGAGCGCGGCATCTTGCAATTCTATATCTACGACGACGACCTGTACGGCATGGATTTCGACGACGGCGAAAATCCGGATACTTTCCGCGTACTGTATTTTCCCGATGTCATCAGCGACGAAACGGCCCTGCAAACGCAATTTTCCCTCATTCGCGACTACGACTTGCTGCCGCACCACCCCGAAGTGTCGCACCCGCTGACATTTGAATTGGCAGAAGAAGTGGCGCCCTCGACCGACTATCGTTTCTGGCAAATCTTCGGCGCCGACTTTTTCCAACAATTCGGCGAACAGGAATGGGATATTCTCGACGAATTCAACCGCTCGGTGCGCAGCATTGGGCACAAGGTGGGCGGATACGCCTATTTTACCCAGGATGACCCCCGGCGGCCCGAAGACCCCAAGCTGCTGCTGTTCCAGCTCGACTCCGACGAGAGCATGGACCTGATGTGGGGCGATATGGGCGTAGGGCACTTTTTTATCCGGGAAAAGGACCTGAACGCGGGCAATTTCGAAAGGGTGTTGTACGATTGGGATTGTCTGTGAGGCAAGCTATGCCACTTGGCCGCCGCAACCCGACCCCGCGCCCGCCGTACAGCCGTAACAATGCTGATTAAGCACGATATCGCGGTTGGCCAGGGTTTCAAAGTCAAAATCGGACAAGTGCGCCCGGCCGGGCACGTTTACCTTCAAGCCGAGCATCTGGTTGAAATCGCAGTCGTACAAATACCCGTCCCAGCTGACTGAAATCGTGTTGCGGCACATTACCCCGGCCACGGCGCCCGGGTTGAAGGCGTCGATCAGGGTTTGCATGTAGGTTTCGTAATTACCCGATTCCAGCAAATATTCGAGGAAGCGGCTGATGGGCATATTGGTGATAGCGTAGAGATGGTTGAATTCGATGTCGTATTTGCGTTTCAACTGCCGTTTGAATTCGGCTTCCAGACCCGCCTGTCCGCCGGGCAAAAAAGCGCCGGTAGGGTTGTACACCAGGTTGATTTTCAGACCGGTATCTTCTTTCCCATACCCTACTCCATTGAGCAACTGCAGGGCCTTTACCGAATCCTCGAACACGCCTTCGCCGCGCTGGCTGTCGGTGCGCAGGGCGCTGTAATGCGGTAGGGAGGACACGATTTCCACCCGGTTTTCGGCGAAAAATTGCGGCAGGTCGCGGTATTTCGGGTTCGACAGGATGACGGTGAGGTTGCAGCGGTTCATCACGTGTTTGCCCAGTTTCCGACATTCTTCCACGAACCAGCGGAAATGCGGGTTTAATTCGGGCGCGCCGCCGGTGATGTCCACCGTCGGAATGTCGTATCGGGACAGGATGTCGAGGCAGCGGTCGAAGTTTTCCTTCGTCATGTTTTCCGCGCGGCGGTCGGGGCCGGCATCGACGTGACAATGGGCGCAGCTCTGGTTGCAGAGTTTGCCCACATTCACCTGGAATATTTCAATGGCCGTTGGTTTTAGCCGGCCGTCAGGGAAACCGGCTTGCCGGATGGCATCCGAAAAGGCCGGGAACCGAGCGTCGCTTACCTCCTTGCCGTTGAGGACTTTCAGTTGAAAAAACGTATCCGAAAGCGCGTTACCCCGCGCATGCAGCGATTTGGTGCGTTGATGAACTGACACGATAAATCTGATTTCCTTAATTCAAATATGCATTCTTACCGTTCACATCGTCATCCCCTCCGCATGATTCATCATCTGGGTGCCGTACACTAAGCTGGAACCTGCCCGGATGGCTGCCGCCACGTGTACGGCTTCCATCATTTGTTCTTCGTCGGAGCCTTTTTCGAGGCAGGTACTTGTGTAAGCGTCGATGCAGTAGGGGCATTGGATGGCATGCGCCACGGCGAGGGCGATGAGGGCTTTTTCGCGCTCCGTGAGGGCGCCTTCCTTCATGACTTCGCCGTACCAGGCGAAAAATTTGTCGCCCATGCTTTTTTGCCAGGCGGTGATATGACCGAATTTAGCCAGGTCGGCGGGATCGAAGTAGTGTTTTTTTGACATGCGACTAATGTATGATCCGGACCCGGCGGGTCCGAATGGAGTGAACAGCGTGAACAATAAAACCGGAAGGTAGTTTTGCAACGGCTATCAAAGGGGGGCAAAGATTGAAAAATTAATTTTTTGTCCGCGCGCGGCTATTCTGGCACTTCAGGCCGGCAGAATAAAAATGAAAAAACTCCGGGCCGGGCTTGTACAATTCCCTGGTATCCGTGTATCTTTGCCGCCGCTTTTAAAGAAAAGCCGTCAAAACGGAAAATGGCCTGAAAATTGCCCGGTTTTCCGCGATGTTATCAGCCGGATTAGCTCAGCGGTAGAGCAGCTGATTCGTAATCAGCAGGTCGAGGGTTCAAATCCCTTGTCCGGCTCCAAGACATTGAGTGATTGAGTGATTGAGTGATTAGTTCAGTCCGTGGTAAATTTAATCACTCAATCACTCAATCACTCAATGTCCAACGGGATGTAGCGCAGCCCGGTAGCGCGTCCCGACACGAGTGTCGGGAAGGTTGCT
>CALEYM010000275.1 GCA_937926185.1 uncultured Bacteroidota bacterium
AACGAGGCCGGCTTGTACGACGATATTCTTCAATACCTGAAACTAAAACGTTAACACACCGACTCCAATCTCAGGCAACAATCAAAGACAAATCAGGTCGAATGATTGACCATCCCATAGTAATGCAGTGGTTTGGAAATTCATCATTCATCATTCAACATTCATCATTCCCTTATGGTCGATCAACTCCTGAAACAGGCGGAATTACTCCTGGAAACCAACCGTCCGGCGGAAGCCGAAAAGAAAATCCGTCAGGCCCTGTCCGAATCGCCCGAACATCCCGGCGCCCTGGCTTCGCTGGCCTGGTGCCTGATCCGGCAGGACAAATACGCCGACGCTCTGCAGCCCGCCAAACAGGCCGTGGCCCTGGAGGCGGACCATCCCTATTACCTTTTTATCCTGGGATACGCCTGGCTGTTCAACAATCAGGTGAACAAAGCGCGGGAAACCGTGCGGGCCGCCCTGCATTTGGCGCCGGATTCAGCGGAATTGTACCACCTGATGGCTCAAATCGAATTCCACGAAAGAAACTGGGACCTCGCGCTCCACAACGTGGAAAAAGGCCTCGAACTGGAACCCGAACACGAAACGCTGGTCAACCTGCGCACGATGATACTGGTGAAACTCAACCGTACCGCCGAAGCGGGCGACACCGTGGATTCGGCCCTGCATAAAAATCCGGAAAATGCCTGGTCGCACGCTAACAAAGGCTGGGTGGCCGTGGAAAAAGGCGACTACGCCGGCGCGCAAAAATCTTTCATGGAGGCATTGCGCATCGACCCCACCAACGAGCACGCGCAGGAGGGACTCAAAGAGTCGATCAAGGCAAAAAACCCGCTTTACCGCGTTGTGTTGCGCTATTTCCTCTGGATGAACAAACTTTCCGAAGGCAAGCAGTGGCTGGTGATCATCGGGGCTTACGTGGCTTTCCGCATCGTTCGTTCCGTCTCAAGAGACAATCCCGGACTCCAGCCCTTCCTCATGCCGCTGATCGTGCTGTACATCATTTTCGTTTACTCTTCCTGGATTGCGGGGCCAATTTCCAATCTGATCCTGCGACTGCATCCCCTGGGCAAACACGCCCTGACGGAGGACGAGCGACAGGGTAGTTCGCTAACCGGCATTTGCCTGGGCGCCGCCGCCCTGACCATGCTGGCCGGATTTCTGCTCAACAGCAGTCCGCTGATGCTGGGTGGCACCGTATTGTTCGTTCTGCTGATCCCGGTTGCCGGCATGTACTCGACGCGGCCCGGCGGTTCGGCGCGCAAATCGCTGGGCTGGTATGCCGGCGTGCTGGCAGTGGCCGGATTGGTAGTTCCTGCTATAGGTTACGGACTGAATATTGACGGGCTCACCGAGATCGGACTCGGTGTGTTCGGTATCGGCGCGCTGGCGTACGGGTGGGTAGCGAATTATTTGATCATGCGGGATGGGAAGCGGTTTTCCTGAACTCGGCCTCGTCCGACGAATTCGTCGTCGGACGAGTAAGATTTGCTGGCGGGGTTAGGGCTATTGCCTGGGTTGTATTCGTCCGACGAATTTGTCGTCGGACGAATGGAGCTAACCCAGAGTGATGCCTTCTTCTTCAACCAGTCGGGCGATATTCACCGTCACGCCGGGCATGACTTCGATATCGCTGTCCCATTTTGGGAATGCCCATTGTTCCACACTGGCAGCCTGGATGATGGTTTTGCTTTTGGTGAAAATCCAAATGACTTTTTCAGTTCCAAAGCCAAACAACTGCCGGATTTTGGGCACGATATACTGTTCAAAAAGGTTGCCGTTGACATCGGACATTTCAACATTTACGTCAATTTCCAGGACAATTTTCGGCGGCACGTCCACAAATTGGGCGGTTATTTTGTCCGGCGTGAGCACCTGGCGGTCGTAGATGACGACGTCGAGACCGAAGTTGTTGCGATGGTTGAGGTGACTGCCTGTTTCACCGGCAAAAATGTGAAATTTTTTACGATCAATTTGGGCTTTTATCGCATCGCCAATTGCGTTTTTCAGCAGTGATTGCAGTCCGCTGTCGCTCATGATGTCTTCCAGTTTCTTTGTTTTGTTGAGCACCGCCCGGTAGCCGGGATAATAAAATGGAATACCTTCTACCACCTCCCGGACGAGCGCGGCAGGGATGCTCCGGCGCGCCTTTTTGGCAGGTTTTGGTTGAGGTGTCGGTATTGCTGTTGAAAATGTGGACATCAATTATTTTTTGTTTACTATGCAAAGATACGGGATACGTTAATAATTTGATCGCCGGTTCCTTACTTTTGCCCATCAAATGACCGATATCTTCATCGCCTATTCGCACGAAGACCTCGCCTTTAAAAACGAGCTCAGGAAATTTCTGCGCCCCTTGTTGCGCGAGAACCGCATCAGTGTTTGGGATGATTACGATATCGAAGCCGGCCAGGACTGGGATGCCGCCATCAAGGAGCGTCTTTACAGTGCGGGCATCGTGCTGCTGCTGGTGAGCGCCGATTCGTTGGCTTCCGATTATTTCTATGGCAAAGAAGTAGAGGTGTCGTTGGCGCGGCACGCCCGCGGCGAAGCCGTTGTGGTACCCGTCGTGCTGCGCCACTGCGACTGGAAAAACACGCCGCTGGGGAACCTGGAAGCCGTGCCTGAAAAGGGCCGCCCCGTCGTGGAGTGGCACACGCGGGACGAAGCCTGGCAAAATGTCGTGGAGCGCCTGCATGGAGTGCTGGACGCCATCGAAGAGCGTCGCAAAAAAGAAAATGAGGCTGCTGACCAGTATCGGCGCTATACCGCTGCCGTGACCGCTGCCGAACAATTCGCCCACAGGGAAAACTGGCAGGAAGCCCGTGTCGCGTACGCTGACGCGCTTGACCTGCATCTGCCCGGCTTCATGCCCGATAAGGCCGATATTAAAGGCCGCGTAGCCGAATGCGAGCGCCATATCCGGGACGAAAAAGCCCGCCAACGCGCAGGGACCCCGGATGATACCCGGCGCTACACGTTCAACAACCGATACTTATGGTTCGGCGGCGGCGCCCTGGTACTGGCATTGCTGCTTTGGCTCGTTTTCGGCGGCCCGGCGGCTCAGGGCCCTCCGCTTGAAACTGACTTGTACAACAAAGCCATAGAGACCGGCACCATACCGGCGCTCCGGAACTACCTTGACCAGTACCCCGCGAGTAGCAACGCCGCCGCGGCCCGGCAAAAACTTGGGGCATTGCAAAAAATATTTGACCAAAACGTGCAAAGCGCCCGCAGTTTTGAAACCGCCGAAGAATGGCAGGACGCGCTGGAATTGTACGGGAAAGCCCTGAGCATCCAGCCCGATGCCCACGGACTCAAAAGCAAGGTAGAGGAGTTGAAAAGGAAATAGATTGCTCCTTTGCCAATCTATTCGTCGGACGCCAAATTCGTCTGACGATCCGCGTCGCCTCGTCCGACGAATTTGTCGTCGGACGAATAAGACCCCCAAATGCCGGTTCAATCTATTCGTCGGACGAATAAGACCCCCAAATGCCGGTTCAATCTATTCATCGGACGAATAAGACCCCCAAATACCGGTTTCTCCTGTTCACCACCTAAGCGCACCCGATGAAACATTCAATTTTCTTCTGCTGCTTTCTCCTCCAATTTGCCGCCGCCGCACAGCAGAACGGCTGCTACCAGCGCCTATACGACAAAGGCGAGGCCGAGTTTAAGGCCAAACGGTATGCAGAGGCCATTAAAAAATGGGAAGGCGCCAAAACCTGCCCAGATAAACCTGCCAAAAACGACCTCGAAATCCGTATCCAGAAGGCCAGGGAAGAACTGGACAAGCCACAGCCCATATCCCAGCCGCCTAAACCTCGCCCAAAAACCCAGGCTCAAAAACCGAAGACCAACACCGGGACTGCCAAGCCCGCCAACGTTCCGCCCAAACCCGCCATGGTATTCGTGGCCGGCGGAACCTTCCGCATGGGCGACACCTTCGGCGAAGGCGGCAGCGGCGAACAGCCTGTACACGACGTGACCCTCGGCGACTTCTATATCAGCCCCACAGAAGTGACTTTCGATGAATACGACCTGTTTTGCCAGGCTACCGGCCGCTCAAAACCCGGCGACCAGGGCTGGGGCAGGGGGCGCCGCCCGGTTATCAACGTGGACTGGTACGACGCCATAGAATACTGCAACTGGCTGAGCCGCCAGCACCGCTATACGCCGGCCTATACCGTCGATAAAAGCCGTAAAGACCCCAACAACACAAATACTTACGACGACAAAAAATGGACGGTCGCCCTCGTGCCCGGCGCCGACGGCTACCGTCTGCCCACCGAGGCGGAATGGGAATACGCGGCGCGCGGCAGAGGGCAAAAGGTGAGGTTCGGAAACGGGAAAAACATTGCCGATCCCGGAGAGATCAATTTTGACGGCAGCGCGGAATACAAACAAGGCTATTCGGTAGCCGGCGTATACCGCGGTAAAACCGTGTCCGCCGGCAGTCT
>CALEYM010000276.1 GCA_937926185.1 uncultured Bacteroidota bacterium
GTTGGATGGTACAATTTGCACCGTGAATATAATTCTTTTTTACATATAGATGTCAAATCAGATGGATCTGTCTGGATTCAGCATGATGGCACTGATCGTCGGGTCGCCTATTGGCTCATTGAAAAAGGCGTTGAAAAACAAGATATAATATTAGGTTTTCGGCAGCCTGATATTCGGGAAGAATGGCGGACTATCCCTGTTTAGGAGACGATTTATCTCCTTCCTCTGTTTCCCCCAGGTTGCCCCAACTCTTGTTTACACTAAAGCGTCGAACAACACTTCCACCGGATGCAGGGCTTTCCGCCCGGTTCCGTCCAATATCTGGTGCCGGCAACTGGCGCCCGGCGCCGCGATCAGCATTTCCTCACCGGCCTTTCGCACAGCGGGGAATAAAACCAGTTCGCCCACCTGCATACTCAGCGCATAGTGCTCTTTCTCATACCCGAATGAGCCGGCCATGCCGCAGCAGCCGGAAGGGATCACTTCGACGTTGTAATTTTCGGGCAGGCCCAGCGCCCATGCCGGGGCGTCTACGCCGGCCAGCGCTTTCTGATGGCAGTGGCCGTGCAACAATATCTTTTTATGCTCCCTGGTAAAATCGGCGGCAGTGATGTTGCCTTTTTGTATTTCCCGCGTTAAAAATTCCTCGATCAGCAGGGCGTTTTGTCCCAAAGATTTGGCTGCCTCGCGGTCGGCGGCGGGTACGAGGCGCGGATATTCGTCGCGAAAACCGAGGATGGCAGAAGGCTCGACGCCCAGTAGCGGCGTTTCCTCCGTGATCAATTTGCGGAATATCTGCACGTTTTGGATCGCCAGTGCCCGGGCTTTGGGAAGCAAACCTTTGGAGATGGCTGCCCGGCCGCTTTCGGGGTGCGGCGGCATTTCCACCCGGTATCCCAGGCGGGCGAGCAGGCGAATGGCTTTTTCGCCGATGCCGGCGTCGTTGAAATTTGTGAACTCGTCGCAGAAAAAATACACCCGGCCTTTTACCCGGCTAACAGGTTGGAGGGCGGCGCCGTGTTTTTCAAACCAGCGTCGCAGCGGGACGGCGCTGAGCGCGGGCAGACTGCGCCGAGGCGCCACGCCCAGTATATTTTTCAGGAGCCCGCCCGTGAGCGGATTTTTCATAAAAAAATTGCTGATAGCCGGCATGCGGGCGCCCCATTCGTTGAGCCGGGCGATGTTGCCAAATACCCGCGCCCGGAACGGCACACCGTTGCTTTTGTAATACTGGTGCAGGAATTCGGCTTTCATGGCTGCCATGTCCACATTGGAGGGGCACTCGGAGGCGCAGCCTTTGCACGACAGGCAGAGGTCCATCACTTCGTACAGTTCCTGCCGGTCGAAGGGGTTATTGTTTTCACCCCGGGTCAGCAGTTCGCGCAGGGCATTGGCGCGGGCGCGGGTAGTGTCTTTTTCGTTGCGCGTGGCGCGGTAGCTGGGGCACATGGTACCGCCGGCAAAATCGAGCCGGCGGCAGTCGCCCGAGCCGTTGCATTTTTCGGCAGCCTGTAAAATACCCTCCGGGAAATGCAAGATGGTTTCGAACTGTTTGTCCGCTTGTCCTGCTTCATAGCGCAGGGAGGTATTCATAGGCGGCGCATCCACGATTTTACCGGGGTTAAAAATATTCTGCGGGTCCCAGGTTTGTTTGATCCGGCGCAGCAGATCGTAGTTTTTTTCACCTAAAACCAGCGGAATAAATTCTCCCCGCACCCGCCCGTCGCCGTGTTCGCCACTGAGCGAGCCGCCGTACTTTTTCACCAGCCGGGCCGAGGCCTCGCTGATCTGTCGCAGGAGTTGCCGGTCTTCTTCTTTTTTCAAATTGAGAATGGGGCGCAGGTGCAGCTCGCCCGCGCCGGCATGGGCGTAGTACACCGATTGCTGACCGAAGCCGGCGATCATTTCTTCAAACTCGGCGATATAAGCGGGCAGATCCGTCACTTCCACGGCGGTATCCTCGATACAGGCCACGCCCTTGGCGTCGCCGGGCATATTGGATAGTACGCCCAGACCCGCGCTGCGCAATTCCCACACCTTTTTGGATTGGGGCGCCGGAACGACGGGCCAGGCATAGCCGTATCCCCGGCTTTTGAAATCCCCGATCAGGGCCGATGCCTTTTCCTGTGCATCAGCCGGGCTATTGCCCCGGAATTCGACCATCAGCACGGCAGCGGGGTCGCCTTCGATGAAGAAACGATTTTTGGCTTGTTCCAGGTTGGCTTTGGTACAGTCGAGGATAAGTTTGTCCATCAGTTCGCAAGCCGAGGGCTGGTGTTGCATGGCGACTACCACGGCTTCGAGGCTTTCGTGCAGGTTGTCGAAATGCGCGCAAAGCACCACGTCGTGCGGCGCTGGCAGGGGATCGACATGGAGGGTGATCTCCGTAGTAAAGGCGAGCGTGCCTTCGGAGCCGGCCAGCAGCGCGCAAAAATTGAAATCGGGTTTGCCCGGCGTGAAGGCGTTAGTTTCAAGCAATAAATCAACGGCGTATCCGGTGTTGCGGCGGTGAATGCCGGGTTTGGGGTATTGGGTCCGTATTTCGGTCTGCGCATCCGTTTGCGACAGCGCCTCGTACAACTGCCGGTAAACCTGCGCTTCCAGTGTTTCGCCTTTACATTTCGCCTCAAATTCCGCCCTGGTCAGCTTGGAAAACCGCGCTTCCGAACCGTCGCTGAGCAGTACGCCGAGCGCCAGCACGTGGTCGCGCGTGGAGCCGTATACGATGGAGGTGGTGCCGCAGGAGTTGTTTCCCACCATGCCGCCGATCATACAGCGGTTGGCCGTGGAGGTGTTGGGCCCGAAAAAGAGGCCGTGGGGTTTGAGCAGGAGGTTCAGTTCGTCGCGGATAACGCCCGGTTGCAAGCGCACCCACCCTTCTTGGGCATTGATCTCCAGCACTTTGGTCATGTAGCGGGACACATCCACCACGATGCCGGCGCCGACGCATTGACCGGCGAGCGAGGTGCCCGCCGAGCGGGGAATGAGCGAGGTGTTGTTTTCCCGGGCAAATGCGATCAGTTTTTTGATGTCGTCCACGTGTTTCGGATAAGCCACGGCCAGAGGCAGTTCGCGGAAAATGGAAGCGTCGGTGGCGTAGATGTGACGCATCAGGTTGTCGGTAAAAAGCTCGCCGTCGAGGGAATGCCGTAAGGCTTGAAGTAATCGCTGCATATTGTCGTATTAAATACCGAAAACCACTTAAACTTCGCGGCCAATAAGGGCGGAAAGCAGCAGTTTGGCCACTTTTTCGTCGTTCATCAGGTATTTGAAAACGACGTCGTAGATCGGGTTGGCGATTTGTAACATAGGGGTAGGTTTTAGAGGGCGAAAATTACAGGCTTTGCCGGGTATTTTGCAACAAATTAAAACAAAAAGTTTTTTGTTTGGGCTCCGGGGAAAACAAGAAGCGATAAAGCGCCTGATTTTTTCAGCGTGAAAATGAACTGCAATTCGGCATTGCCGTCCCGGTATCCTTCATTTGGGCGTGTTTTCGTTTTCCAGGTTTTTTACACTTTACATTTTACTTTAATTTATACCAAAAAAATGGTATAAAACCTCGTTTCTGACTGTCAGATCGCAGCATTTTCCCCAGGCTATCTGTTAATCAGGGTAAAACCTGATAAATATACGGGAAGCCCTTGCGTATTTTTGGCACTATCCCTCTGTAGCTTGATTTTATCAGGAAGTCAGCATTTTTTTTAATCCGCGAACATAAGGGTCTACAGTACTAGTGATCAAGCAACATTATTTCTAAACCGACACTGACCTGTAATCAGTATGAAGACCTCCCCGCCCCTGACGCGTCGCACGACGCGTCTTTCGCAATTGCTATCGGTTTCCGGCAGTTGCTTTCTGGCTTTAACTTTGGGCTGCCTGCGTTTGCATGGACAAACGTGTAACGATCTGTCCGTAATATCCCTTGGCGCCGGTTGCGCCGCGGAAGTGACGCCGGATATGCTACTGGAAGGCGTTTACAGCGATTCCCTGTATGTGGTAACATTGACCACCCTGACCGGTCAGCCACTTGGGAACATCCTGACGGCTGCGCAACTGGGCGATACGCTGCGCGCTACCGTGTCGGATACGGCGAGTGGCAATCTCTGCCAGGGTTTGTTGATCGTGGAGGATAAAATGCCGCCAGCCGTCGCCTGTACGCACCTGAACATCCCCTGCATACTGCCCCAATATACGCCGGCCTATCTCGCCGGACTCGGTTTGGCAGCGGCTTTTCCGGCAGTAAAGGAAAATTGCGGCGCCTACCATTTAAACTATACGGATACCTGGGTCAACCTGGCTTGCGACGACCCGGCCGGGCGTACCGCCTACATCGAGCGCGTGTGGACGGCGGCAGACGGCAGCGGGAACAAAACCACCTGTACGCAATACCTGAATATCCGGCGCGTACAAACCGGACAGTTGCTGCTACCCGCCGACACAACGGTGCAGTGCGGCAACGCGCTCACCGGCCCTGCGCACACCGGTTGGCCGTATTACACCGAATCCGGCATCCATTTCCCTTTGTCGGCCGGCCCAAACGGCTGCGGGATCCAGATTTCATACGCCGACCAGGTATTGCCCCTTTGCGGCGGCGCTTATACCATTATCCGCACCTGGACGCTATTCGACAACTGCCTGCCAACTACGCCGGTTCCACCTTTTACCAATCCCCTGATGCATATCCAGATCATCCGGGTGACCGACAAACAGGGGCCTTCGTTCGTCTGCCCAAAAGATATGACGGTATCCACCGACCCTTTTGCGCCCTGCAGCCGTACCCTCGACCTGCCCGACCTGATTCTGAACGACCTTTGTTCGCCTGTCGAATCAATCCGGGCCGACTGGGAGGTCGGCGGCATTCCCTATTCACTGCATGGAACGCTCGCCGATTTTCCGGGCAACAACTGGTGGGATTCCGATACGCTGGGCGTGTTGGGCAACGCTCAAAATCTGCCCGCTGGCATCACTACCTTCCGCTACACCGCCACCGACGCATGCGGAAACGGGAGCAACTGTACATTCCGGGTAACTGTATCCGACGGGGTTCCGCCCTTCGTGGCCTGCGACGAGTTTACCCAGGTCGGGCTTGGGGTAAATGGAACGGCCCTGGTAAATGCCGCTACCTTTGACGACGGCTCTGTCGACAACTGCTCGCCGGTACGTTTCAAGGCCCGCCGTGTGGAGCCCAACGATTGCCAGTCCAGCGACCATTTTTTTGACAAAGTAAAATTTTGCTGCGCCGACGCGGGCGACACCATCGCCATCGTGCTCCGTGCCTACGACGTCCCCGTCGACACCGGCGCCCTGAGCCTTACGGAAGCCGAAGACCATGCCGGCGATTGTTTGGTATATGTTTTTGTGGAAGACAAAATAAAACCGGTATGCACCCCGCCCCTGAGTCTCACGGTGTCCTGCGATAATTTCGATCCCGGGCTTACCAGCCACGGCATGGCCTCCTTTGCCGACAATTGCTGCCTCGATACGATTTGGGAAGCGCCGCCCAATTTCAGCCAGTTCGACACCTTCTGCAACCGGGGTACGATCCTGCGGACATTCCGTGCGCTGGACTGCAACGGCCTGGGCAGCCAGTGCACGCAGCGTCTGACCGTTAGCTACAAACAGGAATACGCTATTAAAATGCCCGACGATATCGTCGCCTATGATTGCGATACGACGGGCGTCTATGGCCCGTCCCCGCAGATATTTGGGAAATACTGCGAGTCGATCGCCATTTCTTATGAAGACAATGTGAGTACCAGCGGGGTACAATCGTGCTACCGGATCGAGCGGGTGTGGAAGATCGTCAACTGGTGTACTTACAACCCGAATGCGCAACTCGTCGAAGTACCCAACCCCAACCCATCCGGCGACTTGCTGGACCCCAACAACCTCTTGGGGCCGGTTGTAGCCCCGGCGGGACACAGCCCGGCTTCCACGGTCGCGCGGGTGTCGCCCACCGACGCTGCTCCCACCGATTTCAGCGTTTTTTGGACACCCGAAGCCAACGGCTACCGCTACAAACAGATCATCAGCGTACTGGACAACGTACCGCCCAAGATCCGCGGCTGCCCGGAACTGGACGGGCCGGTCGAATTTTGCGATCAAAGCGACAACGACCCGCAATTCTGGAATCAACCCTACTGGAACGATCCTTATATCGCCGGCAGCACCGACCTGTGCGAAGGTTTCACCGACCTGGCTGTCACGGCCAGCGACGGCTGCTCGCAGGGGAATGTCAATATCCGTTACATGCTGTTCCTCGACCTGGACGGCGACGGCCACACCGAAACCGTTATCAACAGCGTCAATCCGCCGCCGGTCAATACCGTGTTGTTCGGCAACGCCATGACCCCGAATTTCCTGGGCGGCGAGCCGCGCGCCTTCGACCATCGCCCCGTGCCGCAAGAGGAAAAATACCGGTTTGGCATTCAAACCGGCGGATTTGTCAACAAAACCGCCTGGGTGCGCTGGGTGTCGGAAAAAAATCCGACCCAATACGTGATCCCGCAACTGCCGCATGGCCGCCACTATATCCGGTGGATCATCGAGGACGGATGCGGGAACGAAACTTTCTGCGAGGACCCGATCTGGGTGCGGGATTGCCGCAATCCTGACCTCCTGTGCCTCAACGGCCTGAGCGTGGATATTATGCAAACCCAAAACATCACCCTGTGGGCCAGCGATTTTTTGCAATACACCGACGACAACTGTACGCCCCCGGCCCAAATCCGGCTCGGCATCCGTAAATCGGGAGCCGGGCTCAATTTTCCTTTCAACCCCGACGGCAGCCCCCAAACCAACGTCACCTTTACTTGCGATGAGTTGGGCACGCAACCGGTGGAACTCTGGTCGATAGACGCGGCCGGTAACATGAATGTGTGCGAAACATACTTGATCGTGCAGGATAATTTCGGGGTGTGCGCCGGCGATCAATCGGTTATTGCCGGGGCGATCGAAACAGAAGCCGGCTCCGGTCTGGAACAAGCCGACGTGCCGCTGTCCGGTTTTTTTCCGGGATTGCCCGCATTGAATTATTTAGGAAAAACGGATAATAAAGGAAATTTCATTTTTCCCGCCGTACCGGTTTCTTTTTCGTATTTAATAGCGCCGCGCAAAAACAACGATCCCCTGAACGGTGTCAGTACCTTCGATCTGGTGCTGATCAACAAACATATCCTCGGTCTGGCGCCGCTGACCTCGCCCTTTAAAATGATCGCCGCCGACGCCAACAACAGCCGTTCCATCACCACTTTCGACATCGTCGAACTGCGCAAACTGATCCTCGGTATTTATTCCGACTTTCCGAATAATTCTTCCTGGCGTTTCGTGGATAAAGATTACCAGTTTCCGAACCCTTCAAACCCCTTTCAGGAAATTTTTCCGGAAACCGCGGAAATTCCGAACCTGCAAAGCGATCCGAATTTTACCGGTTTTATTGCTTTAAAAGTAGGCGACGTGAACGGCAACGCGATTACCAACAGCCTGACGGTTGCAGACGAGCGCAGTACCGGAGTGTTGTTTTTTGATATTACGCCGTCTGACAGACGGCGTTACGTCCAACCCGGCGATATGGTCACCGTCGAATTCACTGCTATCGAAAAGGTCGCCGGCTTTCAGTTCACCCTGGAGTACAGGGGCCTGGAAGTGCTTGAAATTAAGCCCGGCGAAGGCATGGGCGATGAGCACTTCGCTGTATTTCCCGGAGAATACGCGCTCACCGCGGCTTTCGACGCGAACCCGGACAGGACAACAGGCCCCACCCGTTTCCAGGTAGTCTTCCGCGCGCTGGCAGCCGGACAGATCAGCAAAATGCTGGGCGTTTCCAGCCGTATCACCAAAGCCGAAGCATACCGGGGGAATGTGGTCAATGAGATCAATGAGGTCAATGAGTCAATGGCCAGACTCAACATTGCATTCCGGTTTATTGATGATGGTAATATTTTCATTGCCGGGCAGAATTTCGAACTATATCAAAATACGCCGAACCCCTGGAGCGATAAAACGCGGATCGGGTTCTATCTGCCGGAGCCCGGCGAAGCCCGTGTGACGGTGTCGGACGAGCGGGGAACCACTTATTTCAGCCGGAATGGTTGGCATGAAAAAGGGGTTCACTCTATTATAATTGACAAAATGCATTTTCCGGCGCCAGGGCTATATTTTTACCGGGTGGAGACAGCATTGGGAAGTTTAACCAGGAAGATGATCGTGTTGTGAATATCGAATAATATCCAGATACTTGTCAGCGGTATTTTCTATCCGCGGCAGCACAGTGGCAGCATCTAATAACGGCGCTTCCAGGGCTTGTAAAACGGCGTCTGCCAATCCGGCGCCGGTATCCGCGCAAACGCCCAGTTCAGGCGCCGTGCCGACCGGCGTACTGACCACCCGGCAAGCGTTGGCCGCTGCCTCCGCCAGTACCATGCCGAAAGATTCGAAACGGGAGGTATGCAACAGCACCTTACTCTTGCGCAAGCGGGAAAGGACTTCCGAACGGGGTATTTCCCCTGTGAAATGTACTTGTTGCTCCAGTCCAAGTTGACGTGTCAGCTCGCGCAGGCGGCTTTCTTCCGGTCCGGCGCCGATGAGTTCGGCCCGAAGGCCGGGTCGTTTGCGGGCAACTATATGCACTACCCTAAGCCACTGTTCCCAGTGTTTAACCGGGATTAGCGAACCCACACCAACCACGTCGACGGATCGATCCACCGGTTGGGTTAACGGTATGTCTTCATTTGCTACTCCCCAGGGAATACAATGCGTTGCCCGTAAGCCGGTGTTTTTTTTCAGCATGGCGTTGTGAAACGGCGTAAGCGCCACCAAACGTTCGGCCCCGCCAGCGGTCAGTCGCCGCAGGAAACGGTTTTCCGGCAGCACGTCCTGTCCCATCAGTGTGGTCAGATGCGGTGTTCGATACCGGGCAGATAGTTGTTCGCCCAATACCCAGGCCGGCCCCAGCCAGAAACTGTGGATGGCGTCGAAGGTTTTTTCGGCGAATAATTGCCGGGCAAAACGACGTGCCCGCATCAGGGTACGCCAGCGCAGCCAGCGGCGGTTGCGGCCGTCGCAGGGGTAGACGGTGGCGCAAGGGCCGGCCGCGCCCCCTCCCCTGAAGGGCGAAACCCCACCCCCGACCCCTCCCCTAAAGGGGAGGGGAGACGTGGCACCGCGATCCCCTCTACGCCTCCCCTCCCCTTTAGGGGAGGGGTCGGGGGTG
>CALEYM010000277.1 GCA_937926185.1 uncultured Bacteroidota bacterium
CCGCCGTCGCAGGAGGACGATCCGCTTCCTGCAATTGGGCGCAGTGGCGCTGGCCTTGCTATTGCTGCTGCTCGCGGCGGGCCTGGTATGGTATTTTGTTCGCCTGCAAGGGAGATAACCTTTCAATATGCCCAATCCTTCCTACCTTGCGCCGGATTTTAGGGCCGGGCATCGAATTCGGTCCGACATTCAAAGCCCTCTCTGTATCTTATGGCAAAATCCGGCAAATCGACGCCCAAATACAAAACTTACAAACCAGCTGCCCCTTCTGCCAAACCGGCGGCAACACCACGGACGACCGATTGGCTTGAACGACCAGTCCCAGCCGAACTATCCGGAACGCCCTGGCTGCCAAAAGTTTTTTGGGGGTTGGCGGCACTGGGCCTCGTGATGATGATCTCCCTGTCTTTGGGGAGCGGCATCAATGCCGACGATAAATTTCAGAATGACTACAGTAAAAAACTGGTCGCTTACTACGACACTTTCGGGAAAGACTCTTCGGCGCTGAATGTTCCGGACGGCAATATGCACCTCTATGGCGGCTTTTTTGAAATCATAACCGGGTTTGCCAACAAGGCACTGGGGTTTGAAGAAACCGATCTCGCCTACCACAACCTCAGGCACGTTTCCAGTGCCTTGCTTGGCTGGACAGCCATTTTATGCACCGCATTGTTGGTGCGGCTCATCGCGGGCTGGCAAGCCGGAATCATGGCGTTGATTATCCTGCTTTTGTCGCCCCGTTTTATCGGCGACTCCCTGATGAACCCCAAGGATATCCCGTTCGCCGCCGGCTATATGATGGCTTTATACAACATGGCCGCCGTGTTGAACCGCATGCCCACGCCCCGGCGTTGGAACCTCGCCGGTTTGGTTGCCGGCTTGGCTATTGCGCTGGCAGTAAGGGCGGGCGGCTTGTTGCCGTTCGCTTACCTGGTCATGTTCGGCGGGCTGCATTTTTTACTGAAGCATGGCGGTTTCGCGGCATTTTCCAACGGCAAATTATTGAGCCGTTACCTGCTGGTAGTACTGGGCGCCGGCGCCGCGGGGTATTTGCTGGCCGTACTTTTCTGGCCGTATGCTTTGCAAAGCCCCCTGAATAATCCGTTTGTCGCTTTGTCCAAATTTGCCGATCTGGAAGTAAGAATACGGGTTTTGTACGAGGGGGAAAATATCATGTCGGACAAAACGCCCTGGCATTACCCTGTGAAATGGATCCTGTACACCATCCCACTGGCAACGGTAGCGGGTTTGGTCGGATACCTGGTTTATTTACCTAAACTGCTGAAACAATACAACCCGCTCTGGGTGCTCATGCTCCTGTTTGCCGGCATTTTCCCCGTGGCCTATATTATTTATAAACATTCAGTGATCCACGACGGCTGGCGGCACCTCACTTTTGCCTATCCGCCGCTCGCCGCCGCCGCGGCGCTGTTCTGGAATGAATTGGCCCGACAGTTTTCCGGCAAAAAAGCCCTGCAATATGCCGTTTGGGCAGGCATGTCTGTATTGGTACTCGATAGTGCCGCCTATATTGCCGCAAACCCCAAGTTCCCGTATACTTATTTTAATCCGATGACCGGCGGAATCAAAGGCGCCTACGGCAAATTTGAAACGGATTACTGGGGGATCAGTACCCGCCAGGGCATCGAATGGATGGAAAAACAAGGGATTTTAAAAGCGGAAATGGAGGAGCCGGTAGTTATCGCCACCAATATGTACTACTCCGTGCGGCAACTCACAGCCAAATACGGCGACAACGTAAAAGTAAAATACCTGAAATGGGAACGACGCTGCGACGACGCTTGGGATTACGGCCTCTACCCTACCCGATTCCTCGACGGTTCGACGCTTCAACGCGGTAAATGGCCCCCCGACAACGCGGTGCATACCGTGACGGCGGGCGGCGTCCCTTTGTTGGCAGTGCTCAAAGACAACGGACGGAACTGCTCCCTTGGCACGGCTTCGCTAAAAGTAGGCGATTGGGAAACGGCTATTTCCATGCTGCAAAAAGAGGTGCAAGCCGTTCCCGACAATGAACTCGCCTGGGGCAATCTGGCCCAGGCCTACTACAACGCCAACCGCCTCGAAGAGGCTAAAAATGCGGCAGAAAAAGCACTGGACATCAGCCCCGACGATATGCAGGCCAACAATTTGCTGGGCATGTACTGGATGCAAAAAGAAGACATCGGACGGGCAAAAATGCAGTTCGAAGGCGCGCTCAAAAGAGAACCTTCCAACGCCGCGGCATACTATTACCTGGCGCTGATCGCCAGGGCGCAGGGCGATGACCAGACCGCGTTGAACAATTTGCTGAAAGCCATACAGGTTGCGCCTAATTTCAAGGCAGCCTACGAACTTTCCGCCCAGATTTATGAAGCCTCCGGCAATACGGAGGCGGCACAACAGTTCCGGGCAGCCATGAATCAAATCCGATGAACTTCAAATTTTTATTCCCCGCCTTCCTGAATCGTTACCGTTTTGTGCAAAAGCGGCTCAGGCAACTGGCAACCGGCCGTGACTTCGGGCAAGGACTCAATCTTGGCACCGGTGAAGGCGATTACGACCGGATGATCGCTGCCTTTTGCGGGCGCCTCACCGCCTGCGACATCAACGCCGATGATATCGCCCACGCGCGCGCGATGAACCGGGAAGTATTGAACGTGCACTACGAAACGAATGACGCCCTGAATCTGAGTTACCCGGACGACTCTTTCGACTTTTTGGTTTCCTGCGAGGTCATCGAGCACGTGGGAAGGCCGGAAAAGATGGTCCTGGAAATCGCTCGGGTACTCCGGCCGGGCGGCTTTGCCATTATGACTTTCCCCAGCCGGGAATTTCCGTTTACGTATGATCCCGTCAACCGGATCTGGCATTGGGTTCGCAAACCCGGCGATAGAGAATTCCTAATCTCCCAAGGCGCTTATGCTTTTGGGCATGAATACCTGATCGGCGCCGATGATTTCAAACAATGGGTGCAACATGCCGGGCTTGAACTCGTGGAGTTTCACCCACTGAGCGGTTATTTGGTCGGGTTGCTGGAAATGTATTGGACCGGCTTTGTACAGCGTATTTTCAAAAAAAATGCCCAAAATATAACCGCCGATACCGGTGGCGCTTTGAAAGTCAGGCCTGCTTCCGCCAGGGAGCCAGCACTCGTATTTATTACAGATGCGCTGTTGGCGCTCGACCGGTTGCTTTTTACCTCGGGCAAACACAGCGTTGGGAAGGGCGCCGTGTTGCGCAAACCCTGATCATCTCAGCCACACTTTTTGAGTGACCTGGGTTTCTCCGGCAATCAGGTTTACTAATAACAGTCCTTTGGACATGCCAGCAGTCTGCGTTTTAAGCCAGTGTTCACCGGCAACGCGCCGGCCTTCATCAAATTCGCCGATCAGCCTGCCGGAAGTATCATATATCCGTATTTGGACATCTGCCGCTTCCGGCAACCAGTATTTGATTTGAAGGTCTCCATTCGCGGGGTTAGGAGAGACAAGCAGCCCCAGGGGGTTCCTGACAGTCTGGTCGCCCACGCCAACCGTATTTTTAATAAAAGTTACCCGGTACAATACAGACACGGCTTCGCCGGAGAAATTGGTAAAAAAGATATTGGGTTGAGGGCTCCTGATCCCGCCATAAATATAACCCAGCGTGACGGAATCACCGGGCAGGTCATTCAGCCGGATCACGCCGTTTGAAAACAATGGAATATCGGGATGCGGGAAAAATTCTGCCCCCGAACCCAGTAAAGCAGGCATCTCTACGGGTAATTTGACCTCTTCCAGCGTGCCGTCGGCCAATCGCGTAACCCGCGCAATGGTTTTCACGAAAGGTACCCGGATGTCCTGCACCAGCGTACCGCCCGCGTCGAGGGTATATTGAGCCATGCCGCCGAAAAAAACGGTATGCTGCGTTTTGTTCAGGTCGTCGAAAAGCACCATGCTGGCACAGTGGTAATGATTAAGGTATTGTGTAAAACCGGGTTGTGGGGTGTAGCCGGCAGTGTCAATATCCACCGGATAGAGCCAGGGCAAGTCATCGCTATACTGAAAAACGCCGGAAAAAATGGTTAGTCCCGGATGCCCATCCGGAAAAATGGCCGGTGTCAGATTGTAATCGCGCCGGTGCAGATGCTGCGTGTCAGTCCACGCGGAATAATCTTCGATAGCCAGGCTATTGCCATTATCCGCTATATGAAAAATGCGGATCTGATTGGTATATTCCTGGGTGAATGTCGGATGATCCATGTGATTATACCGCCCATCGAAACGGTGTCCGCCGGCCAGAAAAAACCGGTTTTCCAAAAAAGCCATTTGGCCGCCGGTAACGGCCATGCGCTCGTCGGAAAGTCCCCTGATGTGCGCTGCCAAATCCGTTCCCTGCCGTATCGCTGCCATCATTCCGGGGATATCGACAGCCAGGAGTTGCGGATAGGTAATATGTGTGCCGGCTGTCGGGCTGAACCCATAACCGCCGGTGATATACAACATGGAGTCGCGCTGGACAAATTGGGGATTCGTACTTTTCAGTTGTTCTGCGATGGCTGGCGGAAGGCCGGTCAGGGGCGCCGACCATACTTGTTTCGTTTCCGGATCGATGACATACACAGAGTCATTCTGGTTGGCCTCGTCAAAAGCGGCGAAGGGCTGCTGCTGGTGCAAACCGTCTTCACGCCCACACAATAATAGCCATTCCCCCTGCCATTCGCCAGATGCGTATGAATGTAAACCGGGTGCGCCGGGAACCACAACCGGATCGAGTTTTAAACTAAATGGCGTCTGGGCATTGATTGCGCGCGCAATAAACAGGCATGATAATAAGCAGAAAAACAAAATCTTATGCATTATAATATCGCGGTATGATACATCTGTATGATTTGTCAAAGGTCAGACTTTTCAGATCGAATTGCAAAG
>CALEYM010000278.1 GCA_937926185.1 uncultured Bacteroidota bacterium
TGGATATAAGGCAGGGGAGACATGCGGGTACGTTGTAAAAGGGCAAATGTGCAAATTTACCGCTGCAGAGCAGTGAATTTTGTACGAGTTAACCAAAAAACAATACGAATTAAAACAAACTCCCTTGCAGAGCCGGCGGCGTTGAAGGGCGCGGGCCGCGCAAAACGGCGTCCGGTATGGCAGCGGAGTATGTTTCGGCGGCAAAAGTAACAAGCTCAGGGGCCAGCAGGTTGTCCGGTTCATGACAAAAAAAATACAGCTCCCGAAGCCCGGCTCCGAACCAGACGGCGAGTCGCGCAGCCCAATCCCGGATACGCGTGTAATCGCTGGGATGGAGGGCGTTGCCCACAAACCGGACGAGTACGCGACTGCCGGTCAGGCGCATGTGGCACACGTCGCGCCGGCCCGCCACGTCGGTGATGACGGTTGAAACGTTATGCGTTTGCAGGAGTTGAAAAAAATCTTCGGCTGCAACACCGGGTTTAAAAAAGGACTCGTGCCGTACCTCCACTGCCAGGGGAATATCGTTTGGAAAAACTTCGAGAAAACGAGCCAGCACCGACAGGTTTTGCGTACTGAAATGGGGCGGCAGCTGGATGAAACAACAGCCCAGCTTTGTACCCAACTCTCGTATGGCGTCGCAAAATATCCTGATTTCAGTGCCGGAAAGCCCCAGATCGCGGGCGTGACTGATGGCTTGCGGGATTTTGGGGCAATAGCGAAAATCGTCCGGCACTTCCTCCCGCCACCGGGCCACCGCGGCGGCATCAGGGATGCGATAGTGGGTGGCGTTATGTTCGATGGTGTTGAATTGCCGGCCGTAGTATTGCAGAAACTCCCGGTCTTTGGCGCCGGCAGGATACCATCGGCCAACCCAGGCCTTCATGTTATATCCCGTGGCGCCCAGGTATATCAGTGGCGCCGCCGTTCGCGCCGGCAGGGCGCCGGGCAATGTCGCGTTTTGCGCTGGGTCGGGCGGCAGGGTGAAATCGACGTGTTCGACGGATGGGAGTTTGCCGAAGTCCATAGATGATAAAGTACAATATGGGGCCAAATTAAGATACTTTTGCCAATGAAATGCCTGCCTGATCACATGATGAAAATATTCCTTCGCGTATTATACCTGGCATTTGCCGTTGTGCCCGGAATCAGCGCACAGAATCAAGACACGATACCACGCATTCGTGTGCAGGGTAATTGTTTTGTCTCCTCCGAAGGCGATACCCTGGTTTTTCACGGACTCAGCAGCAGCGACCCCGACCGCCTGGAAAAAGAAGGACAATGGAACAAGGCTTACTTTGAAGAAATACACCGCTGGGGCGCTAATCTCGTTCGTTTTCCGGTGCACCCGACAGCCTGGCGCCGGCGTGGGCAGGAAGCATATCTTAAATTATTGGATCAGGGCGTACAATGGGCGAAAGAAATGGGCTTGTATATCATCATCGATTGGCACAGCATTGGAAACCTGCGTTCAGAAATGTTCCAGTCGCCCATGTACGAAACCACGCGGAAGGAAACCTTCGAGTTTTGGCGCACTATGTCAAAACGTTACAAAAATGAACCGACGGTAGCCTTCTTTGAATTGTTCAATGAACCGACCGTGTACAACGGTCAATTGGGCATCTGCACCTGGGCGCAATGGAAATCTATCGTGGAAGAGATCATTACCATTATCCGCGCCCACGATTGTCCGGCCATTCCCCTGGTGGCCGGTTTCAACTGGGCCTACGACCTCACACCCGTGGCTACCGACCCTGTCGATGCTCCGGACGTCGCTTATGTGAGTCATCCGTATCCGCAAAAACGCGACGCGCCCTGGCCGGAACAATGGACTGCCGACTGGGGCTTCGTAGCCGAAAAATACCCGCTTATCCTCACTGAAATCGGATTTTGCGGCCCCGAAGACCCCGGCGCCCACATACCGGTGATCAGCGATGAGTCTTACGGCGACGCCATTACGGCTTACTGTGCCGGGCGGGGTATTTCCTGGGTGGCCTGGGTATTCGACCCCCGATGGGCGCCGGGTATGTTTTCAGACTGGAATTTTACCCCCACCAGGCAGGGTTTATTTTTTAAAAAGGCCCTTCAGGCGGCGAATGGCAGAAAATAATATCCGGCAATCTACCTTTGCCGGATGTTTGACACCAACAAAAAGATCGGCATCCTCGGCGGCGGGCAATTGGGCAAGATGTTGTGCCTCGCGGCCGCCAACTGGGATTTTAAAACATATATTCTCGACGCATCGCCCGACTACCCGGCCGCCGCGGTATGTACCGGTTTTACCGCCGGCGATTTCCGGCATTTCGACGACGTGCTGAACTTTGGAAAAGAAATGGACCTCATCACCATTGAGATCGAGCACGTCAATACCGACGCCCTGCGCGCGCTGGAGCAAATGGGTAAAACGATACACCCTTCTCCCCGCGCCCTGGATATAATTAAAGATAAAGGCCTGCAAAAGGAATTTTACCGGGAACACGGCATCCCAACGCCTGCTTTTGCGCTGTTTGAAACGGAAAAAGACCTGCTGAATGCCGTTCGGCAGGGCGACTGGAAACTGCCGCTCGTGCAAAAAACACGCACCGCGGGCTACGACGGCCGCGGCGTCGCCGTATTGCGCCCGGGTGAAGACCTGCGCGACAAATTGTTGACCGGCCCATGCCTGGCCGAGGAGTTGGCGCCTATTCGAACCGAGCTGGCTGTTATCGCGGCGCGCAACGAATCGGACGAGGTAGTCGTGTTCCCACCGGTAGAAATGGATGTTCATCCGGATGCCAATCTGGTGGAGATGCTCCTGTGCCCGGCGAGGGTGCCTCCCCTGGTACTGGCCGAGGCTGAAGCCCTGGCCGAACGGGTAATCCGCGCTTTTGATATTTGTGGATTGCTGGCCGTTGAAATGTTCCTGACGGAGGATGGGCGGTTATTGGTCAATGAAGTGGCGCCCCGCCCACACAACAGCGGCCATCACACCATCGACAGCGCTGCAACCAGCCAGTTCCAACAGCATTTGCGGGCAATATGCAATCTGCCCCTTGGCGCCGTGACGCAAAAAATGCCGGCCGTCATGGTTAATTTGCTGGGAGAACCCGGACATAAAGGCCCCGCCCGTTATGCCGGCGCCGGGGCATGCCTGGCCATGGAAGGCGTATATTTGCACTTGTATGGAAAGGCTATGACCGCGCCTTTCCGGAAAATGGGACATGCCACTATTACTGCCGATACCCTCGAAGAAGCCCTCAAAAAAGCCGGATTTGTAAAGAAAACCCTCAAAGTCATCACTTAATCCCGTCTACCGTCCACCGTCCACCGTCCACCGTCTACCGCCCACCGTCAAAATATGATTGCCATAATAATGGGTTCCGATTCCGATCTTCCGGTGATGCAAAAAGCCGCCGATATTCTGAATGAATTGCAGGTGCCGTTC
>CALEYM010000279.1 GCA_937926185.1 uncultured Bacteroidota bacterium
TAGTTCGTTTAAAAATATAAACCGGTGCAAGGGCTTTTGGGCGCTTGCGCCGGTTTTTATTATATTTGCCCTTAAATTTCGCTTCATGCGCCTGATCTCACATATCAAAATTTCAAACTTACTTTCTTTTGGATATAGAGGGCTGGACTTAGAGTTGCAGCATCTAAATGTACTTATTGGCCGGATGGATCTGGGAAGTCAAATTTTTTAGAGGTATTTGATATTCTGAGATCATTGCCGCGGAACGAGGAGGATAGCAACAATTTGAAACAGTTGATTTCTAAGGGTGGGGGTGCTGCCCAATGGATATGCAAAGCATTCTCTATAAATGGCAAACAACGAAGCCTCCCATTTGCAAACATTGAAGTTACTGTGATGGATCCTGTTTTGTTAAAAGAAAAATGTATAAATCACAGTTTTGAATTAGATTTTAGTAGTATTAACATTGCTGGCTCTATTTATAGAGAAACAATAGTTGAAAAAGAACTAAAAAACGATACCAATTTTATATATTACGAGAAGAAGAATGACATTTCGGCGTCAGAAATATGGCTTGATAAAACGCAAGAAATTTTATCTTTGGATGTTGAAAGTAATAGCCTGTCAATTCTATCAAAACATTTCGATAACAAAGGGATTTTTGTGTTAGTTGATGCCTACGAAAAAATCCGCCTCTACCGCGAATGGTCTTTTGGCCGCAATACAATTTTCCGCACACCCCAGCGAGCCGATCTGCGCAATGACAGCCTGGAATCCGATTTCTCCAATTTAGGCATGTTTTTGTCGCGACTCCGGAAAGACCCCACTACCAAGCGGGTATTGATCACCGCATTGAGGGATTTGTACGAAGGGCATACTGATTTTGAAGTGGTAACGGAAGGTGGAACAGTACAGATATTTTTTACGGAAGGCGATTTTTCTATCCCGGCAACCCGACTTTCCGATGGCTCATTGCGGTATTTGTGTTTGCTGGCTATTTTACTTGACCCCACACCGCCGCCACTCACCTGTATTGAAGAACCGGAATTGGGCTTGCATCCCGACCTGCTGCCTAAAATTGCTGATTTGTTGGTTGAGGTATCCAAACGGACGCAACTGGTCATTACTACACATTCCGACGTGCTGATCGATGCACTTTCCGAACAACCGGAGTCGGTACTGGTCTGCGAAAAACATGAAGGTCAGACCCAAATTAAACGGCTAAGCCGGGCTGACATCGGGCATTGGCTGGAGGAATACCGTTTGGGGCAATTATGGACGCGCGGCGAAATTGGAGGAACCCGATGGTAAAGATAAAAATTTACATTGAAGGCGGCGGGAAGGCAAAGACCTGGACAGCCGTTGATTTGTTTTGTAAAGCGTTGGAGCATCAAAAACCCGAGGAGTTGCCCCTGCTTTTAGTAGACAGCGAAGAGGCTTTTAAAGATGATACCTCGGTATGGCAACACTTGAAATTGCGGGATAATTGGGATAAGCCGGCCGAGGCTTCCGAGCAACATGCTTATCTGATGGTACAGGTGATGGAAACGTGGTTTTTGGCTGACATAGAGGCACTTCGGGCGTATTTTGGAAATAATTTAAAACCTGATAAAATTCCTGCTTGGACCGATTTGGAGTCTGTCCGGAAGAAGGTCGTTTTTGAAACCTTGGATAGAGCAACCGCTCAGTGTGGCGAAAAACGATATGCTAAGGGGAAGATTTCATTTGAATTATTGTCTTCAATTAATCCCCAAAAAGTTGCTGATAAATGCCCACATGGTAAACGGCTTTTGGATTTTTTATTTCAAAAACGATAGATATCTCACCTTAATATCTGTATAACCACAATGCCTAAACGCACCCTTTATACCCTGACTCTGCTCCTCTTAACCTCTGTTCTCCACGCCCAAACCGACACCCTCGACATCCAAATCCCCCCCGCCTTCCCCGGCGGCGAGCAGGCCTTGCTCGATTACCTGAAAAACAACTTTAACACCCCTCCGGAAACTTACCGCACCGGCGTCAGGGGCACAGTGGCCGCTACTTTTGTGATCGACACGGCCGGTTATGTGCGCGATGTGTCCATCGTCAGGCCCCTGCATCCGGCTGTTGATGCCGAAATGATCCGCCTGGTGCAGTCCATGCCGCGTTGGCGCCCGGGCCGGGCCAACGCCAATCCGGTGAAGGTGCGATATACCCTGCCCATGAATGTGGACATACCCCGGCGGCCGCGGGGCTTCGGCATGGATTTTCACCTCAACCTCGGCGCCGCCCGCTGGGGAGGCAGTGTGGGCAAGTATTTTGGAACGCCTTATATGGCATACGAATCCGGCATTTTATTCCCGGCCGGGCGCTTGCGCATCGGCGTCAACATAGCAGGTGTGAATGCCGACCTGCGCGATGCCCGCACCATCCGGGATATGCCGTTCGGCAAAGGCCAGCCGTTTGTATTTGGTTGGCTGGGCCTGGAACTGCAACGCCCCTGGAACCTGTCGGAGCGGTGGATATTATCTCCCGTTTTTTCGGCGGGCGCCACGTTTCAAAGCGATATTGTTACCAAAGGCAACAGCGCCAGGGCGCGCAGCTGGGGTTTCGGTCTGATGGCCGGGGCGATGCTCGATTGGGTTTTTGCCCGGCATACCATCGATAAAGGCGCCTACAAACTGCAACATTCGGTACAAGTGCGGGTGGGAGTGTTGCCTAGCGTGTCGTCCAATCCGATTTATGAGGGGGCAGCCGGTATTGCGGGAATCGGTTATGGTTTGCGGATGGGGAAACCATAGTCGGGGGATTTCTAAAACACCCCCAAAACCCTTATTTTTGCAACTCTTTGCCGCCGCATTTGTTGAACCCGCTCTTTCCCGGCCGCGCGCAATAGAGCGCCGAATAACAACTAAAGAAAACATGCGTCATCTCGCCTATCTGAATAAATTTTTCTGGAAATACCGCTGGCGGTTTTTATTGGGTATCGTGTTTGTCGGGCTGGCCAACTGGTTCCGCGTATGGCAACCCAAGGTCATCCGCGACGCGCTGGATACCGTGATCAGCCAGGTAAAACACTACCAGGAGACCGGCGGCATCGCCGCGCACCCCGAGGCGTACCGCGAACTGGGCGGCCAGATCGCCTGGTTCGGCGCCGGCGTCATCGCGCTGGCCCTGGCGATGGGGTTGTTCATGTTTTTCATGCGCCAGACCATCATCGTGATGAGCCGCCTCATCGAGTACGACATGCGCAAGGAGATCTTTGCGCACTATGAAACGCTCGACCTGGCCTTTTTCAAACGCAACAGCACGGGCGACCTCATGTCGCGTATTTCGGAGGACGTGTCCAAAGTCCGGATGTTTCTCGGCCCGACCATTCTGTATGGCCTGGACCTGATCTTTTTGTTCGTGCTCACCATTTCTTCCATGCTGCGGGTCAATGTGACGCTCACGCTTTGGTCGTTGCTGCCCCTGCCTTTTCTGAGCATTTCGATCTATTGGGTCAGCACCATGATCAACCGCAGGAGCGAAAAAATACAGCAGCAACTGGCAGCCCTCACCAGCACCGCGCAGGAGGTGTACAGCGGCATCCGGGTGGTAAAAAGTTATGCGCAGGAAGAAGCGATGGGCCGCCATTTTGCCGAACAAAGCGAAGTTTTCCGGCAAAAATCGCTGGGCCTCATCCGGGTCGACGCCTTTTTCTTTCCCCTGATGCTGCTGATGGTAGGGGCCAGTACCATCATCACCGTGTACGTGGGCGGTTTGCAGGCGGTACAGGGCAACATTACAGCCGGCAACATCGCCGAATTTGTCATTTATATCAACATGCTCACCTGGCCGGTCACCGCCATCGGCTGGATTGCCTCGCTTACACAACAAGCGGCGGCTTCACAAAAACGGATCAACGAATTTTTAAATACACAGCCGCAGATCGTATCACCGGAAGTGCCTGCCTCCCACGAGCGCTACCGCGGGCATATCGTTTTCGACAACGTGACGTTCGTATATCCGGATACGGGTATCAAAGCACTCGATAAGGTTTCCTTCGAAGTGATGCCCGGCGAAAAGCTGGCCATTATCGGCCGTACCGGCAGCGGCAAAACCACCATCGCCGATCTGCTGGCGCGTATGTACGACGTGACCGAAGGCCGTATCCTGCTCGACGGCGTGGATTTGCGCGAACACGACCTGTTCCGCCTGCGCCGGCATATCGGCTATGTGCCGCAGGATATGTTCTTATTCTCCGACACGGTACAAGGCAATATCGCCTTCGGCAAAGACGGGTTGACGCGGGAGGAGGCCGAGTTTTTTGCTAAAAGCGCCGCGGTACACGACGATATCATGGGCTTGCCCAAGGGATACGACACCCTCGTGGGCGAACGCGGGGTCACGCTCTCCGGCGGACAAAAACAGCGGATCAGCATAGCCCGCGCCTTTGCCAAAAAACCCGACATCGTGTTGCTCGACGACTGCCTTTCCGCCGTGGATACCAACACCGAAAGTCAGATACTGGGTTACCTCGACCAGGCGCTGGCCGACAAAACGGCCATCATCATCACGCACCGTATTTACGGCATGTTGCAGTTCGATAAAATCATCGTGCTGCACGATCACAAGATCGCCGAGGCCGGTACGCATGAATCGCTGCTGGCTGCCGGCGGGTATTATGCGGAATTGTTCGAAAAACAATCGGCGGGCGATGTGGTGGGCAAATAAAATAACTGTTGATCCCGCCCTTCACTAACAGGCGTTTTATAAAATTTTCGGTTTAATTTTGGGCAGGAATTCATGCGGTATTTTAAAGGCAACCAACATGTTAGTCAAAGTCTACTGCCCTTCTCCTTTTGGTTTTTTCGAAATCACCGGCAGTGAATTCGGCGTCCGTACGGTGCATTTTTGTGAGAAAGCCGGCGAGGATGCAAGCGGCCTGGCCGACGATCATCCGGTAGCGGTTTGCCGGCGCCAGCTGACGGAATATTTTGCCGGCCAACGGAAAACCTTCGACATAAAACTCGACTGGAGCGGTACGCCGGAATTTCATCAACTGGTGTGGAAGGCATTGCTGGAAATTCCATTCGGGGAAACGGCGGCTTATTCCGACATTGCCGCCCGTATCGGTCATCCGAAGGCGGTGCGGGCCGTAGGGCTGGCCAACCGCGGCAATCCGGCGGCCATCGTGGTGCCCTGCCACCGGGTGATCGGCAAGGCCGGCGAGTTGCGCGGATATTTCTATGGGCTGGATACAAAAATGGCGCTGTTGCGCCATGAGAACCCCGGGCGGTTTGCCGAGCAAGGGTCGTTATTTTAAACTGATCGCTTATTGCTTTTCCGGCAAAATCCGCTGCCGGATTGGTTCCAATCTGGGCGTTTTCAGGTTTGCGCCGGCTCTTTCTGCCTGCTTGAGCACATTCACGGCTTTTGCCGTATCGCCATTTTGCATATGCGCCTCGGCGGCTACTTCCACGGCTTTTATGTTTTTAGGGTCGCGGTCCAGCACCTTTTTAGCGGTTTGAATCGCTTTTTCTTCGTTGCCCAAACCCAGGCTGGCTGCGGCCACCCGCACCTGGAGGTTTAAATCGCCCGGTCGTTTGGCGGCCATTTTTTCCAGTTTTTCGCAGCGCGCATTTAAGGCAAGCGCGCTGTCCCGTACTTCGGCGCTTTTTTCCTGAAGCCAGGTATTGTCGAGGGAGCCTTCTTTCCGGGCAGCTTCCACTTCTTTTTGGGCTTTCTCCGTTTGGCCGGTTTTAAGGAACGCCTTGATCCGCACGTCGTGCAGGGCGGGAATGGTTTTGGCGTTGGTGGGGGCAGCCGCCTCCAGGTCGCGGGCCGCGCCGGAATAATCTTCTTTTCTCATCAGGAGCGCGCCGCGTTTGGTCAGTGCCGCGGCATTATTCGGGTCGAATGACAGAATTTTATTGTATTCGGCGATGGCTTTGTCCTCCTCTTTTTTTTGAATGTAATAATCGGCGAGCACGAAGCTGGTGGAGGTGTCTACTTTTTCCACTTCCGATGTCAGGGGTTCATCGGCGGGGGGCGGCTGCAGGGCCGCGAGCACGTTCGCGGCGATCGGCGTTTGCATTTGGTTGGCCAGCACGAGGTACAGCAACCGGGTGATGGCTCTCACGTCGTCGGTCCAGCCGGCCGATTCGGTGACGGTCAGCAGCCGGCTGATAGTAGTGTCGCCGGCATACCGTACGCCGCCGGCATCGAGCAGGCGGTAACGCACGTCCACGGTGTAGTCTTTACCCGAAACCTGGTTGACTTTGCCCCATACGAGCATGTGCGCGTCGCAATTGCGGGCAATTTCCACGGCCTGCGCCGGGTTGGGGTAGTCCTTGTCGACATCGTAGTGTTCGTTGACGTCGGCGATGGCTTTTACGCGCAGGCCGGGCGTTTCGTCGATCAGGTCGTTCAGGCCGTCCATGATGTCGAATTCCGGTTTGGCCTGCCGGCGGGCGCCGGTTTGTTTGAACGGCAGGATCATCACCCGCATTTCAGCCTCTTTGCTGAAACTCGGGCACTCTTCTTCGCGGATAAACAGGAACCAGATGAGAAAGCCCAACACCAGCGTACCTACGCCGCCGATGAGGTAGTAGCGCCAGGCTTTGGAGCTGCCAGGTTTAATTTCCGTTTCAAAACCGGTTTTGCCGGCTTCCAGTTGCCGGACAATTTGCAGGGCCTTGTCGGCCAGCTGATTGTTTTTCAGACTCGCATCTTCTGTGGAGATAACGCCCTTGATCGTCTGGGCTTTCAATTGGTACAAGTCAGCCTGGTTGACCCGGACGATGTCGGCCAGTTCGGCATAACGGCTGTCCGAAACGAGCAGTTGCGCCAGCTGTTCGTAAGCTTCTTCCAGCTTACCCTGGCTGATCAGTTGTTTGATAGCGCCAAGCGCTTTCGAAAGTTCCATAAAAGGCGGGTTAAATGGGATATTAACGTCTGCAAAGGTCAAAGAATTTTTTAAGAGGGCGTTAGGGTTTGTTTAAAAGGAGGCTAACCTCCTAAAGCACCCCCTTTAAAACCTTCCACACCGTTTCCGCCACGATCTTTTGCCCCTCCGCGTTTGGGTGGATGCCGTCTTCCAGGTTAAGGGAAGGTTCGCCGCCCACGTTTTCCAGCAAAAAAGGGACCAATGCGGTTTTATTGGCTTTGGCCAGGGCGGGATACATGTCGCGGAAATCTTTGGTGTACGCCGGACCGAGATTCGGCGGCGCCAGCATACCGGCCAACACAATTTTACAATCGGGATATTTGGCCTTTACCCGGTCGATGATCGCCTGGAGGTTCTTTTTTGATTCTTCGATGGGCAAACCGCGCAGTGCGTCGTTGCCGCCGAGTTCGAGCACGAATATATCCACCGGCTGGGTAAGTATCCAGTCGATCCTGTTTTTGCCGCCGGCGGTGGTTTCGCCGCTCAGGCCGGCATTAACGCATTGGTAGGGCAGGCCAAGACTGTCAATTTTTTGCTGGATCAGGGCCGGGAATCCTTGTTCCGGCGACAATTGGTAGGCCGCCGTCAGGCTGTTGCCAAAAAAGACAATGCTCTTGCGGGCCGACGCCGCTGTTTTGGCGGCATCCGGCTCAGGGGCCACAGTCCCGGACGATGATGGAGCGGAATCGTTTTTTGTGCCGCAGGAGATACCGGTTAAAGCTAATACTAAAAAAAAGAAAAAGGATTGTCGCATAAAAAAAGGTTTGCCTTCTAACAGCAAGGCAAACCTAAGAGTTTAGTTGAAAAGGCAAGGAGCAAAAGGCAAAGGACAAAATGGAGACGACCCTTGTCTGTTGCTCTCCATCATTTATTCACTGGTTCGGCAGCCAGGAGTTCGTTGTTCAGGCGCGCCAGATCGGGTTCCATTTTGGCCCGTATACCCCGCATAGCTTCCTGGAGAGCCAACAGATTTGCTTTACGATAAGCCGCCGGGCCGCCGTAGCCGTAATAGAAAGCTACCGTGGCTTTTCCAGTGCCGGGCGCCCGGTATTGTGCGATGACCTGCTGGTTGGCGTCCACGATTTCCATTTGCAATTCGAGCTCTGCCCGATATTTGGTGTACGGCATGCCGGCCAGATTAGCGATGTTTAAGGTCAGCGTAGAAGGTATAAGCCAGCCCCAACCCGGCATGGTACGATTGAAATAAACCAGTTTGAACCGGGCTTCTCCGCGCTTTTCACCACCGGATTGGGTCATATTGTCTGCCAATTCATTTCCCAGCAGCGTAAAAACATCTTGCATTGAGGCGCCAATGCGGGTGTACACCTCGTATGGGGAGGGTATCCAGGGATAGCCTGAAACTGCACTGCCGGCAACAGTGGACTCAATTACTTCGCCGGCAAACCGGGCGGCAAAACTTTCGGCGTGCACTTTCATTTTCAG
>CALEYM010000280.1 GCA_937926185.1 uncultured Bacteroidota bacterium
ACTTTTTATTTTAAAAAATAAAACATTTTGTTATTTTCGCCTGACATTATAAACAAATATAAGTTAAAACTCAATTGTGTCACCGCGATGACACAATTGAAAAACGTCCAAAATGAAAGGCATTAAGACACAACAGCTGCATGATTTTGCAGAAGTTTTTGATTTGATTCAAAAGACCCGTCAGGCAACACTCACCCTGGTGAATGCGGCTATGTTGGATTTATATTGGCAAGTTGGAAGATATCTGGATGTCAAACTAAAGGCTGCCGAATGGGGGGATAAAACAGTAAATCAACTGGCAGCATATCTCAAAAATCGTTTGCCTGAACTCAATGGCTTCGACCGTCGGGGACTTTACAGGATGCGGCAGTTTTATGAAGCATACCTGGGGCATGAAGCGCTGTCCCCTTTCATCCGGCAGGTTTCCTGGACACACAACCTGATCATTTTATCAAAAACCAAACTACCCGAGGAGCGTGAATTCTATATTAAGATGACTATTCGCAAAAAATGGTCGAAGCGCGAACTCGAACGCCAAATCAACAGCGCCCTTTTTGAACGATTTGCACTTTCAACCAACGCGATGCCTGAAATTTTGAAAGAGACTGTACCTGGTATTGAAAATTATTTGCGCGACCAATATGTGTTCGAATTCCTGAATCTGAAAGAGTCCCATTCAGAAAAAGACCTGCGGAAAGCACTCCTTCATCATTTAAAGGATTTTATCCTTGAAATCGGGCGCGATTTTGTATTCATGGCCGAGGAATACCGCATACAGGTTGGCGCCAAAGACTTTTACCTTGATCTGCTTTTTTTCCACCGCGAGTTGCAGTGCCTTGTTGGTTTCGATCTGAAAATTGAGGATTTCTCTCCCGAGCATACAGGTAAAATGAACTTTTATCTTGAAGCCCTGGACCGGGAAGTAAAAAAGCCGCATGAAAATCCTTCTATTGGAGTATTACTTTGTAAAAGTAAAAACGATGAAGTCGTGGAGTTTTCTATGAGCCGCAACTTGTCGCCGTTACTCATCGCCGAATATGAAACCAAATTGATAGACAAGAAAAGGCTGCAGCAAAAATTACATGAGTTGTTTGAAAACACGCCTGAATGGTTGGAATAACCGGAAACTGATCACAGCCGATAAATGAAAAAAATTCTCGATAAATTCTTCTACCCCAAATCCATCGCCGTCGTCGGCGCCACGGAAAAATCCGAAAAAGTGGGCTATGCCGTGGTGCGCAACCTGCTGGCCGGCGGGTTCGGCGGCGGTGTATACCCCGTGAATCCCAAATACGGCACGGTGCAGGGAAAGAAATGTTACGCCCGCCTGAAGGATCTGCCCGAATCGCCCGACCTGGTGATCTTTGCCATCCCGGCGGCGCTGATCCCCGCCCTGATGAAAGACTGCAAACAGGCCAAAGCCGAATGCGCCGTTGTTTTGTCGGCGGGTTTTAACGAAGCGGGGCCGGAAGGCGAAGCCTTGTTTCGCGAATTAAAACTGGAAGCCGCTGCCAAAGGCGTGCGCCTGCTCGGCCCCAACTGCCTGGGCCTGGTGACGCCGGCCATCGGGCTGAACGCCACTTTTGCCCCCACCATGCCGCCGGCGGGCCGCGTGGCGTTTATTTCCCAAAGCGGCGCGCTTGGCTCGGCCGTACTCGACTGGGCCGCCGACAAAAAAGTGGGCTTCAGCCATTTCGTGTCGGTGGGCAGTATGGCCGACATCGGCTTCGAGCACCTGATCGATTATTTCGGCGCCGACAGCCGCACGGCCTGTATCCTTATTTACATGGAAAGCCTGGGCAATGCGCGCGCATTTATGAGCGCGGCGCGTGCTTTTGCCCGCTCCAAACCCATCGTCGTGCTCAAGGCCGGCGCCAGCCAGCAGGGCGCCCGGGCTGCCTTGTCGCACACCGGCGCCATGGCCGGCAACGACGCCGTGTACGATGCCGCCCTGCGCCGCGCGGGCGTCATCCGGGTACAAACCATCCAGCAACTGTTCGACGCCACGCAGGCGCTGGCTACCCAACCCCTGCCGCCCGGCAACCGCCTGGCCATCGTGACCAACGCCGGCGGCCCCGCCATTCTGGCCACCGACGCCCTGGAACAACGCGGCGGCACACTGGCTACGCTTGGCCCGGAAACCCTGGCCAACCTCGATAAAATACTGCCCGCCGCCTGGAGCAAGGGCAATCCAGTCGATATTCTCAGCGACGGCACGGCCGACCAGTTCCGCGCCGCCGTACACGCCTGCCTCTACGACCCCAATGTAGACGCCGTGCTGGTCATTCTCACCGCACAAAACGCCACCGACGCCGATGCCGCGGCCCGATACGTGGTGTCCGAATCGAAAGCCGTGTATGCCAAACCGGTGTACGCCAGCTGGATGGGCCTGCAAACCGTAAGAACGGGCCGCGCCATCCTGGAAGCAGGCAATGTGCCCTGGTACCCCTTCCCCGAACGGGCGGTGGTCACCTTCATGAACATGGTGCGCTACCGCGAAAACCTGGAACTCCTGCACGAAACGCCGCCCGACCTGCCCATCGAATTCCCGGACATCAGCCGCCGGGAAGCCCAGGCGATCATCGACGGCGCGCGAAACGCGGGGCGCATCCACCTCGACGAGTCGGAAAGCAAACGATTGCTGGCCTGTTACGGCATTCCGGTCAACGCCAGTTACTTAGCCAAAACCGAAGACGAGGCCGCCGCCATCACCTGCAACCTCGGTTGTTCAGTAGCCATCAAAATCGAATCGCCCGACATCTGGCACAAATCCGACGTGCACGGCGTCCGACTCGGCATCGAAACCGAACACGGCGCCCGGCAGGTATTCCGCTTCCTGATGGAAAACGTGCGCCAGAAACGCCCCGACGCCCGCATCACCGGCGTCACCATCGAACGCATGGTGGACGTACAGTACGAACTGCTCATCGGCGCCGTTAAAGACCCCGTGTTCGGCCCGGTCGTGGTGTTCGGCCTGGGCGGCGTGGCCGCGGAAGTGTGGCAGGACCGCGCCATCGGCCTGCCGCCGCTCAACCTGGCCCTGGCCCGGCACCTGGTGGAAGGCACCAAAATCGCCCGGCTGCTGCGCGGCTTCCGCAATATGCCCGCTATCCCGACCGAACCGCTGCAAACCGTGCTGGTGCGTTTTGCTTACCTGCTGATGGATTTTCCCGACATCCGCGAACTGGACATCAATCCCTTCGCCGTTAATGCCGAAGGCGGCATCGCGCTCGACGCCTCCGTGACGCTGGAAAGCAGCCCCAGCCAACAACGCGGCCCCTACGAACACCTCAGTATACAGCCCTACCCTACCCAATGGATCAAATCCGTAAAACTGCGCAAGGGGCAGGAAGTGCTGCTGCGCCCCATCCGCCCGGAAGATGAGCCCCTGGAGGCCGAACTGGTGCGCAACTCTTCCAAAGAAAGCCTGTATTTCCGCTTTTTCGGCTACATACCGGGCATCGACCATAAAATGTTGTCGCGCTTTACCCATATCGACTACGACCGGGAAATGGCCATCGTCGCCCTGACCGAAGAAGCCGGCCAACAGAAAATGATCGGCGTGGTACGCATCGTCGGCGACGGCTGGCGCGAATCCTGCGAATACGCCATCCTCGTGGCCGACGCCTGGCACGGACAGGGTTTGGGCGGTATCCTGACCGATTATATCATTGAAATCGCCCGGGCACAGGGTTACCAAAAAATCACGGCTTCCTTCCTGAAAGTGAACGGTTCCATGCGCAGGTTGTTTGAACGCAAGGGGTTTAAGATCAAACGGGGGGAGGATGAGTCGGATTGGGCGGAACTACGGCTGTAACGCCGTCTGCCAGACGGCGTAAAAAAATTGCTGTCCCCACATGACCAAGACTACTCCTAAAACTGACCAACGTCAGGGTTTTGAACATTTTGACCTTTTTATTTTTAACCATTCTAAGCGCATAAAACCTTCAACGAAAAATCTTACCCAACCATATTTAAATCTTAATCAGATGACTGTCAACATTCAGAGTCTCCGCTTCAAAGCCAGTGACAATTTGCAGGCGCACGTGCAGGACAAAGTGCAAAAACTGTTCGGTGTAAACGACAAGATCATACGCGCCGATGTAACGCTGTTCGAAGACGGCGGCGCGCCGGCCAATCAGTATTGCGAGATCAGGTTATTAGTGCCCGGCCACGACCACATCGTCAAAAAAGGAGCGCCAACGTATGAAAAGGCTGTGGCGGATGCCGTGAGCGCGCTGCAAAAAGTGTTGCGGCGCAATAAAAAGGATTGAACAGAATTCAGACAGCGGACCATCTTTTATAGCCGCCTTCCTGCATGCCGCGGTCCGGCGGAATTTCGCGCAGCGGCTCGCAGGGACGCAGCGATTCGTAACACTGGGCGGGCAGTTGCTGATACAGCCGGGTGCCCTCGGTTTTCCAGGCGATCATCTCGTCGCTCACTTCGCGGATCACTTTGCCGGGATTGCCCACCACGAGGCTGCGGCGGGGGATTTGTTCGCCGCTTTTGATAAAACACAAGGCGCCAACGATACATTCTTCGCCCAGCTCCACTTCGTCCATGATCACGGCGTTCATGCCCACGAGGCTGTTGCGGCCGATACTGGCGCCGTGAATAATAGCGCCGTGGCCGATGTGGGCCGACTCATGCAGGCGCACCGTAATGCCGGGAAACATGTGGATGGTGCAGTTTTCCTGCACATTGCACCCGTCGTCGATGATGATCTGCCCCCAGTCGCCGCGAATAGCCGCACCGGGGCCGATATAAACGTCGCGTCCGATAATGACATTACCCGTAACCGCCGCCTGCGGGTGCACGAACGCGCTTTCGTGAACTACCGGCCGGTAGCCGTTGAATTCATAGATCATATAACCCTCTGTTCAAAATTTGTCAGTGATTTGCAGGAAACTATTCCGGGGCGGGCAGGGCCGAAAAAACCCCGTAGGTTTACCGCCGGTTATTTCCAGCCAAAAATACGACCTGAAATGCGTGTATCCATTCTTTTTGTTTTTTACTGTTTTACCAGCCTGCATTTACTCGACGCCCAACCCCAAATGTTCCAACGCATGAGCTTTCCGGTGGTTCAAAACGGGAAAGTACTGGAATACGCTTTTGCCGGCGGCCTGAATGCCCCGCAATTCTCCGAAGCCGACCTGAACAACGACCAGGTTCCCGACTTGGTTATTTTCGACCGCGCGGGCGACGTTTTTCTGACTTTTCTCAACGAGGGAACGCCCGGCGAAATGAGCTACCGTTTTGCCCCGGAATTTGCCTGCAACTTCCCACCGCTGGTCGATTACGTGCTGCTGCGCGATTATAACCGCGACGGCGCCCCGGATATTTTTTGCTCCTCCCTGCCCATCGGCACACAAGAGGTACAGGTGTATCAGGGTTATTTTGAAAACAACATGCTCAAATTCAAACCGGTACTGTTCACCTATCCCGGTTGTACCACCTGCGATCCGAATTTTATCTATTACCCTTCTACCATACCCGGCTTTTGGACCAACCTGTATATTGCCGATACCGACATACCCGCCGTGGACGACATCGACGGCGATGGCGACCTGGATATTCTCACTTTCGACGGCGCGGCGGGCGGCCACGTATGGCTGGCCAAAAACATGTCGGTGGAAATGGGCTTCGGGTTCGACAGCCTCATCTATCGAATCACCGACCGCTGTTGGGGGCGATTTTATGAAAGCGGCCTCACCCTCTGCTCCAACTGCCTCAGCCCGATGCCCGACACCTGCGTATCCTGCTTCAGGGGGCCGCTCATCGTGGAAGACCGGGAGGAGCGGCACCCCGGTTCCACCCTGATGACCTACGACCAGGACGGCGACGGGGACAAAGAGATCGTACTGGGCGATATTTCGTTTTCCTGCCTGAACATGATGACCAATGGCGGCACCCCCGAAGTCGCCTGGATGAACGCGCAGGACGATAATTTCCCCTCCTACGATACCCCCGCCGACATTTTCATCTTTCCGGCGGCGTTTTACCTCGACCTGAACAACGACGGCAAAAAAGACATGGTGGTGGCGCCCAACAACAAGTTTTCAAACGAAGACCGGCAAGGCGTGTGGTTCTATCAGAATACGGCGCCTGAAGGACATCATTTTACCCTGGAAACCAAACGGCTGTTCGTCGGTGAAATGATCGACCTGGGCTCGGCCACCCACCCGGCGCTGGTAGACGTGGATGCCGACGGACTGCTCGACCTGGTGGTGGGCAATTATGGCTACTACACCCCCGGCAACGCACAAAATGCCAGCCTGTACCTATACCGGAATACCGGAACAGCCACCGCACCGCAATTCACGCTCGAAGACTCCGACTGGCTGGGGCTTTCCGCTTTTGCCCCGAATGACTTCGATTTTTATCCCGCTTTCGGCGACCTCGACAACGACGGCGATACCGACATGCTCGTGGGCAGCAATATCGGCGCTTTGTATTATTACCGCAATACCGCCGGACCCGACAAACCGATGCAGTTGCAACGCGACTTCAACGTATTATGGGCCACGCTCGATATCGGCTCCTATTCCACCCCGGCCATCATCGACCTCGACAACGACGGTCTGATGGATATCGTGATGGGCGAGCGCAGCGGCAACCTTAATTTTTTCCGTAATGTGGGCGCCCCGGACAATCCCCTATTCGAACCTGCACCCACTTTTGCCAAACTCGGCGCCGTGGACACCCGCGTTCCGCCCTTCGACGTAGGCTTCAGCACGCCCGTTTTTGTGGCTCAGCCCAACGGTTCCCTGCTACTGGTGACCGGCGCACAGGACGGCCATCTCGAAGCGTACGCGGATATTACCGCGTCGGAATCGCCATACACCATTGTCTCCGAACGCTGGGGCAACGTGGACGACGGCAACCGCGGCTCGCCCACTTTCGGCGACCTCGACGGCGACGGCATACTCGAAATGATCACCGGAAACCTGCGCGGCGGCCTGAGCCTGTACAAAACACAATTGGTGGATTGCACAACCAGCACAAACGCCGCGGCTCCTTCCCCGCTTCCCCGCCCCCGGCTCAGCCCCAACCCGGCACGCCAGTGGGTGCGGGTGGAATGGCCCTCCGATCAGCCCGTGCAGTGGCAAGCCTTCGATCTGCTGGGCCGGCCAACGGCCCGCGGCGAAGCGCCGGGAGGCACTTTTACAATTCCCGTAAACAACTGGGAACCAGGCGCATATTTTATGGAATTCCGCGGTGAAAACCAAGTGCTTGGACGCGAAATGCTTACGGTCGCGCGATAGCGCATTTCAGGATAGTATGGTAACTATCCCCGATCAGCGGGAATACTTCCGTTACCCGCAAACCGGCCGCTTCCACCAGGCGGATCATGGCGCCGGTGGTGTACATTTTGCTGTTGCCATTGGCCATAATGGTGAAATAGAGCGAGGTGCCGGTCAGGCAATAGTTGGCCGCTTCGAATTTCTGATTGTCGATAAAAGGCTCCAGGATGTAAATAAATGTTTGGTTCGAGGCGGCCCGGCGCGCGTTTTTCAGGATAGCCAGTATCTCCGGCTCCGAAAAACAATCGAGGAACTGGCTCATCCAGATCGCGTCGGCGCCCTCGGGTATCTGTTGCGACTGATCCAGCAGATCGATAGCCTGAAACCCGATGCGATGCTGAAAGCCCAGGGCTTCGGCGTTGCTTTTGGCCACGGCCAGCTGACCCGGCAGATCAAAAATTTCCACCCGCACCTCCGGGTTGTAGCGGCAGCAGGCAAAGGCCCATTTTCCCGTATTGCCGCCGATGTCGAAAATAACGGCGGGGTTTTCCTTAAAAACGATGTCGAGCGCGGCGGGGAAAGCATCGTCGGAATAAAAGTGGTCGAAATCGAACCAGGATTTTTTCACCTGATCGGGCAATTGCGACAAACCCTCGTAAATGGTGTTCCATGACCCAAGCGTTTTCAGGCCTTCCGGTTTGCCGTTCCGAACGCTTTCTGTCAAAAATTTAGCGCCGTCGTAACAGACATCGTTGACAAAATCCATGTTCACTTCCGTCATCCGGTCGAGGTGCAGGATATATCCGACCTTGGTGAGCCGCACCGTTTGTTCGTCGAGGTATTCCACCACGTCGGCGCTGGCGGCAGCTTCCAGCAATACCTGTACGCCATAGACGCTGATGCCTGTTTTTTCCGCGAGTTCCCCGACCGTAATGGCCCGGTTGCTTTGTGCCATTAGTTTAAGCACCCCTAATTTTTTCAGGGCAAGCATCGCCTGGAAAAACAGGGGCGCAAAAGCAATTTTCTGCGCTTCGTGTTTGGCTTCGATGATGGACATTTCTTTTTTCATGCATTACCTTTATGGTGA
>CALEYM010000281.1 GCA_937926185.1 uncultured Bacteroidota bacterium
GCCGCTGGCCACGTAGTATAAATTGGGGTGCAGGTTGGATTGTTGTATGATCTGCCCGGCATCGAGCTGGCCGATGAGATAGTGTGTGATGCCGTTTTCGGCGGGTTGTTTGGTGAGGTATCGGATCAGTTTGGGTTTTCGCAGGTCGAGTTCGAGGATGACGGTTTTTTTGTCGGCCAGGGCGAGGGTGATGCCGAGGTTGAGGGTGACGAAACTTTTGCCTTCTCCGCTGCTGCTGGAGGTGATCAGCACGGCCTGGTTGCCTTTCCCGCCGCTCAGAAATTGCAGATTGGTGCGCAGCAGACGGAACATTTCGGCCATGGCCGAGCGGCTGTTGGCCTGCACTACCACGGGATCGTCCACTTTTTTGTAGGCAATGGTGCCCAGCAGCGGTACGGCGGCCTGGGTACTGATGTCCGATTCCGATTGCACCGTATTGGTGAGCAGGTGGCGGAAGTAGATCCAACCCGACGGTATTAAAAGGCCGATCAGCAAACTCAGCAGGTAAATAGACCGTTTGTTCGGGCTGATCGGAATGCCGGAGTTGAGCGCGGGGTCCACCACGCGGGAATTCGGTACCGCCACGGCCAGCGACAGGGCGGTTTCTTCCCGTTTTTGCAGCAGGTACAGGAAAAGGCTTTCTTTGATACTTTGTTGCCGTTTGATCTCGATCAGGCCGCGTTCCTTTGCCGGAAAGGCGCCTATACGACTTTGAAAACGCTGGCTTTGGCCACGTATCTTGTTGATTGTCAGGTCGGTTTCCTGCCGGATGTTTCTGAGCGTGGTCAGGATACTTTGCCGGAACACGTCCACCTGGGCGTTCAGATTTTTCAATGAAGGATTTTCCGGCGTTACAGCCACGGCCAGGCGGCTGCGTTCGAGCAACAGGTCGTTGTAACGATCCACCAGACCGGATACCTGCGGGTTTGCCGGCAGCAAATTGACCGGCGCCGGTTCGTTCAGGGTGAGTTGGTCCTTCAGGTAAGCTTCCAGGCCTTCCAAAATACTCTTTTGCACCTCCAGGCGGGCAAGTTCCTGGTCGGTTCCACTGAGTTGGTTCAGCAGGTCCTCCACAGAGGCGCTGAACTCGGCGGGGATTTCGTTGGTTTTTTTGAATTGTTCGAGGTCGCTTTCCACATCGGCCAGTTCGCGGGTAAGGTATTTCAGCCGGTCGTCGATAAACTGGATCGTGTTTCGGCCTACGCGGTTTTTGTCTTCTATCGTGGCCTGGTTATACACTTCTACCAGCGTGTTCAGGATATCCACTCCCTTTTTAGGGATGGGGCTTTTAAAGGTCATTTCCAGTACGCTGGAGTAATTGTTCGTCAGGTTGATGCTCAGGCTACCCACGTAACCGGCCGCGGCGTCTTCCGCCCTGCGAAATATCACCCTAAATTCTTTAATGGATAAATTATCAGTTGCCAGGGTGAAAATGAACTTCCCTTCCGGCAGCTCTAATATTTCTCCAAAAGCGTGTTCGCTAACGGTTTCACCCCGCCTCAATCTGAAACGGCGCGCGTCGAGCACCGTAATTTCAAACGGCACATTATAGCCGTTCTCCGATACTTCGTACAAAGCCGCCTTCAACGCGCCCACCGGATAAACTTCCGAAATACGCACCCGCCCTTTTACGTAATACTCTACATCAAGGCCCAGTTTGCGCACCACCTCTGTCATTATCGGCCGCGATTTGAGTATTTGGGTTTCGTTCAGCAAACGCGGGCCGCCCTGAATGAGGCCCAGGTCGCGGAATATGGCTTCCTCATTCACCGCCGAACTTTTAGTGTATTCGTCTTTTATCAGCAAGGTGCTGCGTTGCTGGTAAACCGGCGTGGCATAACGAATGCGCAGCCAGGCGCTCGCAAGACTTGAGCCGATAAAGAATACGTACAAATACCAGTATCGCAGGATGTAGTTATAAATGAATTCCTGCAAACTGAATTCGGCAGACGCAGATTCGGCGGGGCGGGGGGCAGTTGAATCGGGAAGGGACAAAACCGGTGTTAATTATTTCGAAAACAGACTGATCAGCAATGATACGACAGAAACGACCGGGAGGGCCCAGTTTAAATATTTCGTCGCGGCATCGCTGGTTTCGCCCACTTTTGCTTTCAGGGGCTCTACGTAAATGATGTCATTTTGTTCCAGGTAAAAATAAGGCGATTGTAACACGGCGCGATCGTGCAGGTTCAGGCGCCCGTAGCGGCGTACGCCATTTGTTTGCCGGATTACCAGCACGTTTTCGCGATTGCCGTATTTGGTCAGGTCGCCTGCCTGGCCCAGCGCTTCAAGCGCGTTCACCTGCTCATAAGGTACGCTGTACGTACCGGCACGGTTGACCTCTCCCAATACCGAGAATCGAAAATTCGAAATCCGGACATTGACGATCGGTTTTTTCAGAAACCGGCTTAAATGAAATTCAAGGGTATCCCGGGCTGCCTGTGTAGTCAGGCCGCCCAATTGCACCTGTCCTACCAATGGCATATTGATCATGCCGGCGGCGTCTATCAGGTACTGCGGCGCGTCCTGGGTACCGCCTCCGCCACCGGCCCGGTCTACCGCGGACGCGCGAAACGGCGCCGTGATCTGCGGGTCGGCCGTTTGGCTCAATACGCTGATCGCCACCAGATCATCCGGTTGAATGACCAATGGGCGGGGTTGGACATTCATCACCAGGCTGTCGAATAAAGGCCCTTCGTCAAAATTCACTAACTCCCTGTGCTGGATGCAGGCATTTTGAGTAATCAGCATGATTATGGCGCCAAGCAGCATCAGGTATGGCGCGCGGTTTCTCGTAAAAGCAGGTTTGATGTACATAGAAATGTTTTGATTTATAGGTAATCGGTTTCCTCCTAAATTGCTGTTTCCAGTTTGGCGTTAGCGAATTCACGGCTTTGCAGGGTCTTTTCCAGGTGTCCGCTTCGCAGGGCGGCACTGAGGGTTTGCGCATGGCGCAGGCGGTGCGCATCGGTGCCCAGGTAATCTACCAGATTATGTTTGAGCAGCAATTGGGCCGCGCGTTGAACGTCCAACCCGTAATGGCCGGTTATCGACAGGATATTGACCTGGAGCAGGCAGCCGGCATCGCGCAGCCCCTGATACTCATCAAGTTTGTTGTGATAGTACGGGTACCGCTCCGGATGCGCTAAAATGGGTTTATAGCCATTGGTTTGCATTTCAAATACGAGTGAGCGAAACGCCATGGGCGGTTGATGAAAAGGCAATTCCACCAATACGTGCCGGTCATCATCCAGCGTAAGCAATGCTTTGCGCTCCAGCAATTCCGAAAAATGCTCGTCCAGAAAATACTCTGCGGCGGCTGAAAATGCTACCGGAATTCCCGCTTTACGGATCGCCTCCCGCACCTCTCTGCATTTTTCCAGAATGATTTCGGCGGTATTCGGATAACGCTCAGACATCACATGGGGAGTGGTCACCAAGCGCTGATACCCCAACCTGCTCAATGCCTCCACCACTTCCAGCGATTCTTCCATGGTTTGAACGCCATCGTCCAGGCCCGGCAACAGGTGGCTGTGCATATCAGTGTGTAATCGGGAAAAATTAGAGAGTTCCGGATTGGCGAACAATTTTGAAAAAAAACGCACCATGTTTTACAGTCTCCAGTATGTTAAAGTTCCATTCATTAATTTTCGGTCGTATATTCCTTTAATGTCCAGTAAAATCGGGTTTTCCTTCATGATTTTTGTGAAAAATGCATGGTCCAGGTTTTGAAACTCCCGGTGCGCCACGGCCACTATCACGGCATCGTAACCGGTGGATATTTCGTCCTGCAAGGTCATTTTGTAGGCGTGGGCTACTTCATTGGGCGAGGCGTGCGGATCATGTACGTGCACGTGAACCGAGTAGTCCATTAATTCGCGTACGACATCCACCACTTTGGAGTTCCGGATATCCGCTACATTTTCTTTAAACGTAATACCCAGCACCAATACTTTGGCCGTAGACAAATTTTTACCCTTTTGGATCATCATTTGTACCAGCCGCTTGGCGATAAAGGCCGGCATACCGTCGTTCACCCGGCGCCCGCTGAGAATAACTTCCGGATCATAGCCCAATTGTTTGGACTTGTGGAGGAGGTAATAAGGGTCAACGCCAATGCAGTGCCCGCCCACCAGGCCGGGTGTATAAGGGAGAAAATTCCATTTTGTGCCCGCGGCGGCCAACACCTCTTTGGTGTCGATATCCATCCGGTCAAAGATGATGGATAATTCATTGACCAATGAAATGTTCAGGTCGCGCTGGGTATTTTCAATCACTTTGGCCGCCTCGGCCACTTTGATGGTAGATGCTTTGTAAACGCCCGGTTTTATGATCTGGCCATAAATTTGAGCAATGTTCTCCAGCGCTTCCTCATCGCAGCCCGATACTATTTTAAGGATATCCGTTACGCCGCGGGTTTTGTCGCCCGGTGAAATGCGCTCCGGGGAATAGCCGATCTTAAAATCTTTAACGCCTTTGAGTCCGCTTTCTTCTTCCAGGATCGGCAGGCAGTCCTCCTCCGTACAACCAGGGTAAACCGTACTTTCATAGACGACGTAATCGCCGCGTTTCAGCGCCCGGCCCACGGAGGCGGAAGCTTTTTTAAGAGGACTAAGATCAGGCACTTTGTGAGCGTCTACATCCGTAGGTACGGCAACGACGAAAAAATGCGCTTGTTTCAGGTCTTCGGGGTCGGAACTGAACCGGATATCCGCTCCCTCAAAGGCGTCTTCAGGCAATTCGTGAGAAGGGTCCTGGCCTGCCTGCATCATGGCTATCCGCCCCTGGTTAATGTCAAATCCAATGACCCGGAATTTCCGGGCAAATGCAAGGGCCACGGGTAAACCCACGTAACCCAAACCGACGACGGCGATCGTTTTCTTTTTTTCCTGAAGTTGTTTAAACATCATGACAGATTATTTAAAAAATGTTTTAATGGCATTTATTATGGTGTCCTGTATTTCCGGGTTGAGCTCCGAATGCATGGGCAGGGAAATAACCGAGCGGCACAACATTTCAGTAGCCGGGAGTTCGCCTCCCGCCCAATAATGAGCAAAAGCCTTTTGTTTGTACAGCGGAACCGGGTAATACACGCCCGCCGGAATATTTTGCGCGGCCAGGTGTTGCCGGAGCGCGTCGCGGTCACCGTCGTGCAGTACCAGGGTATATTGGTGAAATACGTGGGTGGAATTGGGCTGGCGGACGGGCGTTTTTAACTGCGGGATGTCGGCTAATGCCGCGTCGTACCGGGCGGCAGCCCGTTGACGGGCTGCATTGTATTCATCGAGATAGGCCAGTTTGACGCTTAAAACAGCGGCCTGAATAGAATCGAGCCGCGAATTGACGCCTACCATGTCGTGGTAATACAGCCGCTCCTGCCCGTGGTTGGCCACCATGCGCAACCGCTGGGCCAATTCCGGGTCGCGGGTCATCATGGCTCCACCGTCGCCGTAGCATCCCAGGTTTTTGGAGGGAAAAAAAGAGGTGCAACCGACGTGGCCCATCATGCCGGTTTTGCGGCGGCTGCCGTCGGAAAAGGTATAATCGGCGCCGATGGCCTGCGCGTTGTCTTCGATCACGAACAGATTGTGCCGGCCGGCTACTTCGAGCAAGGGCTCCATGTCCGCGCTTTGGCCGAACAGGTGTACCGGCACCACGGCTTTGGTACGCGGGGTAATAGCGGCTTCCACCAGATCGGCGGTAGTGTTAAATGTTTGGGGGTCCACGTCCACCATCACCGGGGTAAGCCCAAGCAGCGCGATCACCTCGGCGGTTGCTACATAGGTAAATGCGGGGACGATAACTTCATCGCCGGGTTTCAGGCCAAGGGCCATCATGGCGATTTGCAGCGCGTCGGTGCCATTGGCACAGGGAACCACGTGCCCGCCGCCGAGGTACGCTTCCAGTTCTGTCTGAAACCGTTTGACGGCCGGGCCGTTAATAAATTTAATGGAACTGACGGCTTCCAGTATTGCCCGGTCCATTTCTTCGCGAATTTTTTCATATTGGGTCTTGAGGTCGACCATTTCGATTGCAAGTAACGTATTCGTCATATTGTATTTGGAAAAATTGCGGCCTGTACCGCGTGGATGTTAGTTGTTATTCAAACAGTATTCCAATTTTGGCTCCGGGCGAATTTTGTTTTGGATTTTTTTCACCGCGGAGGCACGCAAGCATCGATTTTTTAAAACATCAGGCGATGTTCAGCCAAGGCTTCGCCCTTGATATGTTGCGGGAACATACCTGGGGGAAGCCGGGCATAAACCGAACTTCGAACTTCAAACGTCATAGTTAAGCACCGGCGCCAGCCAGCGCTCCGCTTCTGCCACCGACATGCCTTTCCGGCGCGCGTAATCATCCACCTGGTCTTTGCCAATTTGCCCCAAACCGAAATATTTAGCCTCCGGATGTGCGAAATACCAGCCACTCACAGAAGCGGCGGGGTACATGGCGCAGCTTTCGGTCAGGGTAATGCCGATGCGGTCGGGTTGTAAGAGTTGCCACAAAGTGCGTTTTTCTGTGTGTTCGGGACAAGCCGGGTAACCGGGAGCCGGACGAATGCCCTGGTATTTTTCATCGATGAGTTGTTCGTTGCTCAATTGTTCTTCCGCGGCGTAGCCCCAGAATTCGCGGCGTACCCGCTCGTGCATACGCTCGGCCAGGGCCTCTGCCAGGCGGTCGGTCAGGGCTTTGAGCAGGATGGCGTTGTAGTCATCGTGTTGGGCTTCAAAATGGGTGATCCATTTTTCAATGCCGATGCCGGCCGTGACGGCGAAAGCGCCCAGATAATCCGTTTTTCCGCTTTCTTTGGGCAGGATGAAATCGGCGAGACAAAAATTCGGCTGCCCCGGCGCTTTTTGGTTTTGCTGCCGCAAATGGTGGGTAAGTGCCAAAACCGAATGGCGTGATACATCGCCGTACAGTTCAATATCGTCTTCCTGCACGTTGTTGGCCGGGAAAAGTCCGATCACAGCCCGGGCGGTGATCCATTTTTCGTCGATGATCTGCCGCAGCAGTTTTTTTGCGTCGTGCAGCAGTTTTTTTGCCTCGGCGCCCACTACGGCGTCTTCGAGAATGGCCGGGTATTTGCCGGCCAGTTGCCAGCTTTGGAAAAACGGCGTCCAGTCGATGTAATCCGCCAGTTCGGCCAGGGGGTAATCCTCAAAGGTTTTTACGCCCGTGAAGGCGGGTTGGGGCGGCGCGTATTGACTCCAGTCCGGGCGGAATTTATTGGCACGGGCCTGTTCCAGCGCAAGATATTGTTTGGCCGATTGCCGGCTGGCGCGCGCTTCGCGGATTTGAGCGTATTCTTCTTTAATTTTACTAATAAATGCCTCGTTTTCTGTCTTGTTCTCCGTCAGCAGCGAACTGACCACGGCCACGCTGCGGCTGGCGTCGAGCACGTGAATGACCGGCGCATTATGGTAGTGTGGTTCCACCTTTACGGCGGTGTGTGTACGCGAGGTGGTGGCGCCGCCGATCAGCAGCGGGAGTTTCATGCCCTGTCGCTGCATTTCTTTGGCCACGTGCACCATCTCGTCGAGCGAGGGGGTGATGAGGCCCGACAATCCGATGATATCGGCTTTTTCCGCCACGGCGGTTTGCAGGATTTTTTCCGCGGGCACCATTACGCCCAGGTCGATGATCTCGTAGTTGTTGCAGCCGAGCACCACGCCGACGATATTTTTGCCAATGTCGTGCACGTCGCCTTTCACCGTTGCCAGCAGGATACGCCCCCGGCTGCCGGAACCCCGGATTGTTTTTTCCGCTTCAATATATGGTGTGAGATAAGCTACCGCTTTTTTCATCACGCGCGCGCTTTTCACCACCTGGGGCAAAAACATTTTACCGGCGCCGAACAGGTCGCCCACCACGTTCATGCCGTCCATAAGGGGCCCTTCGATAACCTGAAGCGGAGCGGGATATTTTTGGCGCGCCTCCTCGGTATCGGTCTCGATAAAATCGGTAATTCCTTTTACCAGGGCGTGCGTGATACGCTGTTCAACGCTCGATTCACGCCAGGCCAGGTCTTTTTCTACCGACCTGCCACCGGCGTCTTTCAGGGTTTCGGCCATGCGCACCAGCTCTTCGGTGGCATTCGGGTGACGGTTGAACAGTACGTCTTCTATACGCCGGAGCAGGTCTTTGGGTATCTCTTCGTACACCTCTATCATACCGGCGTTCACTATACCCATGTCCATTCCCGCCTGGATGGCGTGGTACAGAAAAGCCGAGTGCATAGCCTCCCGTACCTTGTCGTTGCCCCGGAACGAAAAGGACAGGTTACTCACGCCGCCGCTCACTTTGGCGCCCGGACACGCGGCCTTGATCTGCCGCGTGGCGTCGATAAAGTGAATGGCGTAGTCATTGTGTTCCTCGATGCCGGTAGCCACGGCGAATATATTGGGGTCAAAAATGATATCTGTGGGGTCGAAGCCGACTTTTTCCGTCAGGATTTTATAGGCGCGTTGGCAAATCTCCACCTTGCGCGCCGCGGTGTCGGCCTGGCCTTTTTCATCGAACGCCATGACCACTACCGCCGCGCCGTAGCGCCGGCAGATATTGGCCTGGCGGATAAATTCGGCTTCGCCTTCTTTCAGGGAAATGGAGTTGACGATACTTTTTCCTTGCAAACATTTTAGCCCGGCCTCGATCACGTGGAATTTCGACGAATCTACCATCACCGGCACTTTGGCGATATCCGGCTCGGAAGCGATCAGCAGCAGGAACTCCACCATGGCTTTTTCTGAATCGAGCAGGCCTTCGTCCATGTTCACATCGATGATCTGCGCGCCGCCCTCCACCTGCTGGCGCGCCACGCTGAGCGCCTCGGAGAAGTTGCCGGTCTTGATCAGGTTGGCGAATTTTTTGGAGCCGGTCACGTTCGTGCGCTCGCCGATGTTGATGAAGTTCATGTCTTTGCGCAGTATCAGTGGCTCCATGCCGCTCAGGGCGCCATAGCGCAGCGGATTTTCCCGGTTTTCGCCGTTGTCGGAAGGTCGCTTGCGCGGTTTTGTTTTGGCGACGTGTCCGGCGATGTGCCGGATATGGTCGGGTGTGGTGCCGCAGCAACCGCCCACGATATTGACCAGCCCGGAGCGTGCAAAATCCTCGATAAAACTGCACATTTCATGCGGGGTTTGGTCATATTCGCCGAATTCGTTTGGCAAGCCGGCATTGGGGTAGGCGCTGATGAAGCAGTCGGCCAGTTCGGCCAGGGTCTCCAGGTGTGGCCGCATTTCTTCGGCGCCGAGGGCACAGTTCAACCCTACGGAAAAAGGTCGGGCATGTTTGACCGAAATCCAGAATGCTTCCACTGTTTGCCCGCTGAGCGTGCGTCCCGAAGCGTCGGTAATGGTGCCTGAGATCATAATGGGCGCCCTTATCCCTTTTTCCTCGAATACCTCGTCGATGGCAAAAAGCGCGGCTTTGGCGTTGAGCGTGTCGAAAATGGTTTCTACCAGCAGGATTTGCGCGCCGCCATCGAGCAGGCCGCGCGCCTGTTCGGCATAAGCTGCTTTGGCTTCATCGAACGTGAGGGCCCGGAAGCCGGGATTATTCACATCGGGCGACAGTGAAAGGGTTTTATTCAGTGGGCCAAGGGCGCCGGCCACGAAACGCGGCTTGGCCGGGTCTTTGGCTGTAAACTCGTCGGCAGCCCGCCGGGCAATTTGCGCGGCCGCCCGGTTGATGGCATACGATTGATCTTGCAGGTCGTAATCCGCCTGCGAAATGGCATTGGCATTAAACGTGTTGGTCTCAATGATATCCGTCCCCGCTTCCAGGTAAGCACGATGTATGGCTTCGATCACATCTGGCCGGGTCAGGCACAGCAGGTCGTTGTTGCCCTGCAGGTCTTTGTGGTGGTTTTTAAATGCTTCGCCCCGGAAATCCGCCTCACTCAGTCCGTAACGCTGGATCATGGTGCCCATGGCTCCGTCGATAATAAGGATGCGCCGGTGAGCGGCCTGCGTCAGGGCAGACAGGATGTCTTGTTTTATGTCAGTCATAATTTTAGAGGTGCAAAGTTATGAAGGTTAGCGGGTTTCTGGTTAGAGGGTTAGCGGGTTTCTGGTTATCGCAACCCTCTAACCTTCTAACCAGAAACCCTCTAACCCTCTAACCATTTTTGATTGCAATGATCTCCGCCGCGATACTCACTGCTATTTCCTCCGGTGTCCGGCTTTTGATCGGAAGGCCGGCCGGCGTGTGGATGCGGTTCAGGTATTCTTCGGAAATGCCGTTGCGGCGCAGGTTTTCCACCACGGTCTGCATTTTGGCCGCGCTGCCCAAAACGCCGAGGTATTTGAACGATTTGCCGGCCAGCCGGCGGATCACTGTTTCATCGGAGCGGTAGCCGAGCGTCATGACGACCACATAATCGTTTTCGCTCCCGGGTATAAACCCGCTTATGTTATCATAGTTGCCGATAATTTGAATATTATGCGCAAAACGGTTTTTTTTCAAGGTATCCAGGCCGGGCCGGTCGTCGAACAGGGAGATGTGGAAATCCATTTTCGACATCAATTCCGACAGCGCCAGGGCGCAGTGGCCGCCGCCGATGATATAGAGGCGATTTTTATGGCCGATATTTTCTTCGAAGACAAAACCCGGGCCGGGAAGCCGTTTAAAATGGATCATCTGGCCTGTCCCGGCATTGCTTTTTTCTTCCAGTAGTTCCATTCCGCTGTCATCAAGGCGTAAAACTGCGGGCGATTGTTTGTTCATGCAGCGGATCAATCGCCGGATCGTGTCCAATTCTTCCTTTTTTAATGGTGTAAAAACCACCGTTTGCTCGCCCGAGCAGATCATGCCGCTTCGCTCGCGCGGCGCGTCGACCCGGTGGATTTGCCGTTTGTAAAAGGGTTTTACGTCGCCTTTTTGCAGCATTTCTCTGGCCAGCTCCACTAGTTTCACTTCCATAATACCGCCACCGATGCTGCCGTGCAGGGCGCCCGTTGCATCTGTGGCCATTTTAAAACCGGGCCGGCCGGGGCTGCTGCCCGAGCTGGCTGCTACGGTTAACAACAGGACGTGTTGCCCGCCGGAAAGTCGTTTTTGAATGAATTGCCAGAGTGAAAGCTGATTCATTGCGGGTACAGGCTGAGCAATACCTTTTCCGGTGTAAACGGCGCATCGAAAGCCGGCGAAGCGGCAGGGTTGAACGCCCGGACGGCATCGCGAATGGCAAAATAGGCGCCGATACCGTACATCAATGGCGGTTCGCCTACAGCCTTAGAGTTGAAAATAGCCATGTTTTCACGTCGGGTTTGCAATGGTTCGATATCCAGTACTTTGGGGGCGGCATAAATGTCCGGAACTTTATAAGTCGACAAGGCATTGGAACGCAGGCGGCCCTCCGGGTCGTACACCACTTCTTCCATGGTCATCCAGCCGATGCCCTGCACGATACCGCCTTCAATCTGGCCATAGTCAACAGCAGGGTTCATGCTGGCGCCGAAATCATGTACGGTTTTTACAAAATCCACTTCATAAGTACCGCGCAGACAATCCAGGGTAACCTGCACAACGGCCAGGCCATATACGTGATAGGCAAAAGGATGGCCTTTAGCCGTGTTCCAGTCGAAGTAAACTCCCGGCGTGGCGTAATGCGCGTGCTCGCTCAGGCTCACCCGTTTGAGATGCGCGGCCACGACAAGGTTGTTCCAATCGAGGCCGGTTTTTTGATTTTTATAAAAAACGAAGCCTTCGCAAATTGAAATTTCTGTAGTCTCTTCCAATTTCAATTCTTCTGCCGCCACTTTTTTCAAACGCGTCAGAATGGCTTCGCAGGCCATCAGGGTGGCTATCCCATTCAAATCGGCGGTGGCCGAGGCGGCGGAGGGCGAAGTGTTGGCAATGCGCAAGGTGTTGGTGCTCTGCACTTTCACCTGTTCCGGCGCCAGGGAGAAAACTTTTGCCGCGACCTGATGGATTTTGGAATTGACGCCCTGACCCATTTCAACCGCGCCCGTAGATACCGCTAATGACCCGTCGGTGTATACATGCACGAGCGCGCGGGCCTGATTCATGGATGTTTTGGTAAAAGAAATGCCAAAGCAAACGGGCATCAGGGCTATGCCGCGTTTCCGGTATTGGTTTTGGCGGTTGAACTCCCGCGCTTCTTTCTGTATTTGATCAAAATTAAATTGCCGGTCAGCCTGCAACCAGGCGTTCTCCGCCTCGCTTTCCGCCTGTTGTCCGTAGGGGAATTCGTCGCCCGGTTTCAGCAGGTTTTTCTTTTGTATATCCGAAGCGGATACGCCCAGTTTTTCCGCCGCATGGGCAATGGCGGCTTCCATCACAAACATGCCTTGTGG
>CALEYM010000282.1 GCA_937926185.1 uncultured Bacteroidota bacterium
GAAGCGGTTGAATGTGAATAGCCCCGGATGCAATCCGGGGCATTGCGAGCTCGAGCGTAACAACCGCGAAGCGGTTGAATCAGCTCATTTGTGTTTGATAATCAATAATTTATATTCTACATTCAACCGCTTCGCGGTTGGGCCCGTCACCGCCGTTTTTCCACGGGTTACACCCGTGGCTATTCACATTCAACCGCTTCGCGGTTAAAATCCGATGCAAGCCGCCGGATTTTCTGACTTGTCAGGGAGAATATTATTTTGAAAACGCCGCGGTTTTAGACTTTCCAGGTTTCAAAAACCTGGAAAGTCTGGGCGGTAAACGAATAATATTTTACTAAGACTCGGCCTATATCCTGTTCATTAACTTCTGACACAAGGGCGAAGCCATTTGGAAAATTCGGGATGACTCATGTTGTACACGGATTTTCACGGATTTTGATTATCCCACCGTTTCCGCCTGCAATTTCGCCGCGTTGTCGGTAATCGTCAAAGCTTCGATGATCTCTTCCAGGTCGCCTTCGATCACTTTATCGAGGTTGAAATTTTTGACGTCGCCCTCCAGGCGGTGGTCGGTCACGCGGTTTTGCGGCCAGTTGTAGGTGCGTATCTTTTCGGAGCGGTCGCCGGAACCCACGAGGCTTCTGCGCTGTGAAGCCAGGGCCGATTGTTGCTGGTTGGCCTGCATTTCGCGGATCTGCTGGATCAGGCGGCCCATGGCGATCTCGCGGTTTTTGTGCTGGGAGCGGCTTTCGGTGCTTTCGGCCACCGTGCCGGTGGGCAGGTGGGTGAAGCGCACGCCCGATTCGGTCCGGTTGACGTGCTGCCCCCCGGCGCCGCTGGCGCGGAACACATCGGTGCGGATATCTTCTTTCCGGATGTCCATTTCCTCTGGTTCCATGATGGGCAGCACGGCTACTGTTGCCGCCGAAGTGTGCACCCGGCCCTTGGCCTCGGTTTCGGGGATGCGTTGTACGCGGTGCGCGCCGGATTCGTATTTAAGTTTGGCGTACACGTTTTCGCCCGTCACTTCGAGTACGATTTTGGCGAAGCCGCCCACGGTGCCGGGGTTTTCGTCGAGCACCTCCACCTGCCAGCCCTGCGACTGGAAATAGCGCAGGTACATGCGGTAGAGGTCGCCGGCGAAAAGTGCGGCCTCATCGCCGCCGGTACCGGAACGGATCTCGAAGATCACGTCTTTTTCGTCCTCCGGGTCGCGGGGCACCAGCAGCATTTTCAGTTCTTCTTCGAGCGCTTCGGTTTGCGGCGCCAGCGTTTCTATTTCTTCTTTGGCCATTTCGCGCATGTCGGGGTCTTTTTCCACGGCCAGCAGGTCGCGGGCGCTTTGGAGGTTGGCCAGTAATTTTTCGTATTTTTCAAATGCCTCCACGATAGGCCGGAGTTTTTTGTACTCCTTGTTCACCTTTTTCGATTTCTCCATATCGGCCACGATGCCGGGGTCGGAGAGTTGTTCTTCCAGGTGTTGGTATTTATCGCGGATGGCTTGCAGTTTGTCGATCATGCCGGAGCGGTTTTTGGGTAAAAAGTAGCGTTTTTAAAATCGGGGGGCAAAATTAAGGGAATTCGTCAGTAAATCCGCCAGTGACCTCGGCCGCCGCGTTTTTTCCCAAAAGAAGCCTTCCAAAGTTTTTGATCCCGTGCCGGCTTTTTTCATCGGCGTAAATTTTCCTTTGGGCTGGTTGTAGAATTTGATACTTTCCACCTGGTTGTTTCCGAAATAAAGCCGCATTTCGGAACATTCGGTTTCGTTCACGCCGATGTAGGCTTTTTTATCGTCGAGGGCGTAGTAAAGGGCCTGGGCATTGCCTTCCACGAGCATTTCGCGGGCTTCGTCTTCGCTGAAAAACACGGTATTGTTCCGGCCCTTGATCTGGTTGAACATCACCTCGTCTTCCGAATTGATCACCAGGGCGTTTTGCCGCAGCCATATCCGGTCAATTTTTTTGTTTTTCAGCAACATACGGATCGTGTCGGCGGAAAACTGCGAGGTGTCGGCCCAGATGACGGGTAGTTGGCTCAGTTTGTGAAAATGGAAAATACTGTCGGCGGAGGAAAAAGTGAGCGAATCGCAGGCGGCTTGCAGGCCTTTTTTAAAAATACGCACGTCGCGATAGGCGATCAGCAGCCGGTTGTCGGATGTGCTGTCGGGTTTGAAAGAGGTGAGGGTGTCGGAGCTCATGTACAGCGTGTCCTTTTCGATGAGCGATTTCATCAGGGGGCGGCCGCCGGCTGCGCTTTCGCCAAAGCCGCCGTAGGCATGCAGGTAGGAGGTTTGTTTGTTATAGTCCATGCGGAACGACAGCAGGGTGACGTCGCTGGCGGTATCCTGCCAGATGACGCTGCCGAGCGCCACGCCCCGGCCGAGCTGGTCGTTGAAGTTGATGGAATCGGCTTCGATGATATTGGGCGGATCGACGACGCGGCCGCGGCCGCTGAGCTGGTATTGTTTGTCGCGGTTGTCGTAGCGCACTTCGTGGCCGGTGATGTATTGGGTGCTGTCGCGGTAATCCACGTTGCCGATGAACACGGCTTTTTCCGTGTCGGTGTTGTAGCGGATCACGTCGGCTTTCACTTCACGCTGGGCGGCGGGTTCGTTGATGAAAGCATCGCCTTCGAGGATGTATTCTTTGGTGGCGCCGTTGTAGCGCATTTTCCGGGAGCGCCCGCGCTGTCCGTCGCGTTCGTACTGGGGGTTTTTGTCAAATTCGGCCACATTGTTTTCGATGTCGTAAAAACCGCCTTCGCAGTATATCCGGCTGCCCTGCTGGCTGATGAGGGTGGGGGCGAGGAATTGCACCATTTGCGTTTCGGTGTTGAACGACATGGTGTCGGTGCGGAGGGTAAATTCGGGGTCGGTGGCCAGCACGTCGCCTTTGAAATACACTTGTTTTTGCTCTGTGTAATAATACCCGTGGCTGCTGGTGAGCTGGCTTTTACCGTTGGTCAGGGTAGCGCCTTCGTGGTAGGTGGCTACTTTGGTGTTCAGATCGTAGTGCAGCCTGGAGGTGAACAATTGTTGCCTTCCGTTGATGAGCACCACGTTGCCGAAAACGTCGCTTTGGCGGGTGGCGCCGAAATAATGGGCCGAGTCGCCGTACACCCTTACCGAATCGCCCTGTTCGATCAGCACGTTGCCGCGCAGGATGGCGTCGTCCCGGTCGAGAATGGCCGTGTCGCAGAACACCAGCGTACTGTCCTGCCGCAGGCGGACGTTGCCGCTCAGTTTTTG
>CALEYM010000283.1 GCA_937926185.1 uncultured Bacteroidota bacterium
GGAGGGGCCGGTCGACAACCGGTCCTTTTTGCCGGGTGTGGAGATCGTCCACGGGGCGCTGGTTTATAACGAACAGGAATTGGATTTTCCCGGCGATCTGTTGCATGAAGCCGGGCACATCGCCCTGATTCCGGCTGGCCTGCGCAGTGGGGTATCGGGCAATGTGGCGGAAAGCGGCGTGACGGACGGCGGCGAAGAAATGGCCGTTATGTTGTGGAGCTACGCGGCCTGCCGCTTTATGGGCATCGACCCGGAAATCGTTTTTCACACTGGCGGTTATAAAGGCAACAGCCGGTGGTTGCTGGACAATTACGCGGCAGGTACCTACATCGGCCTGCCGCTGTTGCAGTGGATGGGGTTGTGCGTAAAAAACGGGGAAGGCCCCGGATTTCCCCACATGCTGAAATGGCTGCGGGACTAAAAAAATAGCACAATCAAACCCACGTGCGAACGGTTTTTATCGATTGTCCGCTGGAAACGTTGGAGCGCCGCGATATAAAAGGACTGTATGCCCGGGCGCGCTTGCCGGAAACGCACCCCGAACACATCGGTCATTTCACCGGGATAAGCGACCCTTACGAAGCGCCGGAAAATCCGGATCTGATCCTGCATACGGATCGGGAAAGCCCCGCGGAATCGGCCGCGAAACTGGTGGCGTTCATGCTCCGGGAGTTGCAAACATTTACTGCCGGACGTTGAGCGACTCCAACGCGGCATACCAGCGGAACGCCTGTTCCAGCGAGGGAGGCGCCGGCAAAGGCTCTTTTTCGGTTTCAAAGGGCTCGGCAGGCCTTTTGGCATGGAACAGGCTGCGGCGGTCCATGGCTTCAATGGCGCTTGCCGCAAAACCAAGACCGGTCGCTTGTTCCAGTTTGCGCACCATGCTCAACGGCCCTTCCCGGTAATTGACCAGGACGGCGCGGGGATCAGCCCGGGCTATTTCGGTCATACGGGCCATGATCCGTTCCAGCAACGCTGAAAAATACCCGTCCAGGTCGTGCGGGGGGAAATCGCCTGCCGGAATACCGGTAAAAGCCGGTTCCAGGTTGGACGGGACAGACTGAACGCCCCGGATTTTTTGCTGGGAGCGCAACACTTCGCCGGGGTCGCGGTACAGGAGCAGGATGGGCGTCTCGGGGAATACGCGCCGGATTTCCTGGTAAAAAAAGACGTGCCAGCAATCCGTTTTAACGAATAAATGTCGCCCGGCGCCGGTCCTATTCCGACCTAGCAGGCGAAGGGCCGCGGCAAACGCATTTACCGAAAACGCCTGCCCGATGGCGGGAAAACGGTGCGGCAAACGCAACAGATCATCGAAAAGAGGCACTTCCGACAAGACGATATGCTGCGGATCGGTGCTCAGCATTTGCGTCAGCAGGGTGGAACCGCAACGCGAAATGTGAAAAATAAATGCTGAAAGCGGAACGCTATCGGCCGTTTGCCCTTCGGCTATCATAAACGGTATGGAACTACACGACGGAATACCGCGTTTGTTGGCCGGCAAACGCCTGATCCGGTTCAGGGTTTCATCAAAAAAAGGTTCAGTGAAGGCTTTGCCGTCAAAATACATCCACCGGCAAAGCGGCTCGTTTTCCATTTGCATCAGGCCGGCCGGCATCCAGTCTGTTGCTTGCGGCTGTTCGATGTCGGCAGGCGTCTGGCGCAGGGAAGCCTTCAATTCGGCAATGATGGCGCGAGCCGCGTCGCTGTCGATCCGTTGGAGGTGTTCGATCATGGCCGCTTGGGTTTGCGGGTCATATTCCTTTGCCTTTTTTTCTGCTTCAAAATCATAGCCGGCATCCTGAAAAACAGTATCGGTCCAGGCATTTCTTTTACCGTCGATCACGAGGTGAACACGCCTTGACGTGCCTTCGTGCCGGATGCTGTGCGGCAGGTCGAAATTGGCGTACCAGCATTCCCCCGCGTTCATGTGCAGTTGCCGGCCGCCGACGGTGAACAATACTTTTTCGTCGGTGGTAATCGCTATGTGCAGGCGAAAACAGCCGTGCGCATAACCCAGGCCCTGGTCGCGGTGTTCGTGGATGACGCTGCCCGGGGCCAGCGCGAGCAAGCGAACGGTTTCTTTTTCAAAGAGCAGGTCGTCGAGTATCTGCCGGAAATACGGACAAAAAGCCAGCAGGGGCGTATCTTCAAACGTCTGACTGAAATGGGCCGAAATGTCCCCGCTTTTGCCGCTGGCAGAGCGCAGCGCAATGCCCGTCCAGTTGCCGGCGTAGTCGTTTTTATTAAAATGCTCCGTCCATTGCCGGACCTCGCAGGTGGCCAGGTCGGCTTTCAGTTTTTCCGGGTCGAACCGGAAGTTCAGTTTTAAAAAACGGTTATCCATTCCATCTTGCATGATCGCGCCCGCCTGGCCATGCAGCCCATAAAGGGCCGATGGCCTTTCCGCCGGAGGAAGCCAGGCCTTCATCGCCTTTGAGGCGGGTCGCATCGAATTGAGCGGCGCCGCACAGCAGGTTTAAATAATCATTGGCGGCGGCGTACAGGGCTGCAAAGCCGGCGTTGTCGTCGAACAAAACGGCCGAAATACGTTCAAGTTCAGCCCTGAACTCCGGTATCCGTTTTACGGCCATTACTTTATACGACGTTCATGTACTCGGAAGCGGGGCGGAAATGATGTTGCATAAAACAGATATGCTCCGGCACGCTGTAGGCGTACAGGAGTTGCCGGTCGTATCTGCGGGCCAGCGCATTGACGGCGTCAATGCCGGCTTGGTCCAGCGACGCCGGGCGGTCGACCCAGACGTCGTAGCCCGCCCGGATGGCCGCTGTAATAATAGCAGTAAAATCTTCTTTCAGGGTAATGATGGCTACATCGGCAAATTTGGGTTGTTCGAATACCGCTTTCCAATGCCCGAACCGGTGCGATTCAGGCAGGTTCAGTGTATCGGAGAGGCCGGTGTTGCCGGCAGTGTCGTTTTCTGCCAGTGCCGTGATGCTGAAATCCTCCGGGTGTTTCAGGGCGTATTGGGCAAAGCGGGCGCCCCGCCAGCCGGCGCCGATCAGAATGGCCTGGGTGGAACCTTTTTTACCCAGGATTTTTGCTTTGTCCAGCGGTGAAACGGCAGCCTTGCCGTTCAGGGTTTCCGGCAAGGCGCCGGTGAGGGTTACCCCGGCCAGCACGCCGAGCGTTTTTATTACTTTTCTACGGGAAGTGTGCATAGTAAAATGACATCGATAGTGACACGAAATCTTTCAGCGCCGCTTAGTTTCTGGAGGGGTAGATGCCTTCGAGGCAAATCACGAAATTCATGCCCAGGTAAGGCTGCATAATACTGAACGGCTGGCTTCCGCCGGCAATACCTACCGTTGTGGCGACGCCGCCGAGGTTACCATTGGCGGTATTGGCCGGAGCATAAAAGTTGTTGACGGTTGCGGCCGGAATGTTGCCTGCCGGTTCCTCGCTGGTAGCGTTCTGCGACGTTACGCCGACCGTAGTGGTCGCCGTATGGTTGTGTGCCGGCATATTGGTGATCAGTAGTGTAGTAGTGGGAGAACCCGACATTTCTCCCAGGTTGATACTGGGCAGCCCCGGGCCCTGGCCGGTGCCCACAGGTACACGCCCCCTGAGATCCGGCAGGGCAAAAGTAGTCTGCCCATTGCCGCCGTAGGTGGTACCCAGCAGGGAGAACAAAGCGGTATTTTGGGCGATGGATAAAATTTGACCCTGGCAAAAAGCCCAGCTCCTCGGAGCAAAATTGCC
>CALEYM010000284.1 GCA_937926185.1 uncultured Bacteroidota bacterium
AAGGCGACAAATTTCACGCAGATGTTACACAGAAGGGTTTGCGCAGATGTTACACAGAATTTTTATAAAAGGATAATACACCCTAAGATTGGGAATGGGCATAAATTAAGGGGTCAGAATTGAAAACCCATCGTCACAAACGCCGACCTCCCGTACCCGTTAACGCCAGAACCATGTGTCCGGTAATCCACGTTAAACAAGTTGAGCGCCGAAAGCCGGACGGATAAAAAGCGCCATTCAACGCCCGCGTACAGGTTGAGCAGCTGCCAGCCCGGGGTGCCGCCCGCTGGGATGCGGTCGTCCTCGGTGTCGCCTTTGGCCAGGCGGTCCTGTTTGGCGGCGGCGAGGTATTCGGCGCCGAACGACCAGCGGCCGGGCGTGTAGTCGAGCGCCAGGCGGCCGAACAGGGGTGGGATACGGCGCACCGGCTCCCGCCGGGTCATGTTTTGGCCGTAGGCATAAGTGAGACTGCCCTGCACCAACCAGTTGTGCGCCAGGGCAATGGTCCAGACGGTTTCGATGCCCTGAATATAGGCGCGCTCGCTGTTTTCTTTTTGATAAAGCGGATAGCCCTGCATGGTTTGGGTATCCTGTTTGATACGGGTGATGAGATCGCGCAGTTCGTTGCGGTACAAGTAAAACTCGCCCTGCAGGCGGGCGGATTGCCATTTGTAGCCCAGTTGATATTGCAGGGAACGTTCGGGTTTCAGGTTGTAGTTGGGCGTTTCGAAGCGGAAATCGACAATGCCGAGCGTGCCCATATCGTCGATGTTGGGCGCGCGAAAGGCGGTATTGACGGAGGCAAAAAGGCGGGAATGGGCGCCGAGTTTGCGCATAACGGCGGCGTTGCCCACCAGAGCCGAGGGTTCGATGCGGGCTTTGCCGGTGGTTTCGTCTGTGGCGGTGAGGATAAACGTATTCCAGCGGGCGCCGGCCGTGAAATGCCAGCGGGGCAGATCCCATTGGTGCAGGGTGAAAACGGCGATGCTGGTCATGGTGGCGCCGTCGGGGTACAGCCCGCGTTTGGCGATGGCCGTGCCGGTGTTTTCATCCGTGTCGGTGCGGCGGCTGTTCACCAGGTCGTGGTACGTTTCCACGCCGCTGCTGGCCGACCAGCGGCTGTTGAAGCGGTTGCCGACCTGGGCAATGAAGCCCAGGGAGCGCACGCGGTCGTTTTCGTAGCGCAGCACGGAGGAGCCGTTTTTCCGGCTCCGGCGGCCTTCTTCGGTTTGCTGCAGCGAAGCGGTGAAGGACAGCGTTTGCCAGACGCCGCGTTGCAGGTCTTGCTCCAGCCGGGCGTACGTAAGCGCGCGGTATTGCGGGTCGAATTCGTTGACGGCAAAATTTTCGAGTTGGATTTTGTGAAACACCGGCGCCTGTTTTTGCCGCACATTTTGGTGGGCCACGGTGAGCCGGGTATTGTCCGAAAGCGCGAATTTGCCTTTCAGGTCAAAATCAAATTCCGTGTAGCCGCCGGGCGACTGCCGGCCCGTGGTATCACCGCCCATGGGGTCGCCGAAATCGCGATAGGTAAGTCCGCCCGCAAAGGCCGCGCGTTTACCGCCGTAATGCAGCCCGGCGTGCGCGCTTTGTTCCATGCCTTGGGTGGCGCCGCGCCACAAGGCCTCGCCGCTCCATTCGGGCTTGTCGTGCAGGGCGGCCTCGCGGCTGAACGCCTGAATGGCGCCGCCCAGCGCATCGGAGCCGTACTGCACCGAGCCGCCGCCGCGCAGCACCTCGAAACGTTCGATGCCGAACACGTCGAGAGTATTGAAATACTGGTTGGGGCCATAGCGGAAAGTGGCGTTGCTGAGCCGGATGCCGTCGATGAGCAGCAGGGTTTGATTGCCGGTGAGGCCGCGCAGGAAAGGCGAGCCGCCGCCGTGGTTGGTTTTTTGTACGAATACGCCCGGCGTGGCCTGCAAAGCTTCCGGCGCGGTGCGGTATTGTTGCCGGCGAATGGTTTTAGCATTCAGGGCTTCGATAGCCTCCGGCGTGTTGAAACGTGGGGCGGCGCCGCGTTGAGCCGTAACGACCAGTTCGGCGAGGGTGCGACGAAGGGTGGAATCGGCGGAAAGAGAATCAGTAAGGACTTGAGCGTTAATTTCTTGCGTTAAGGCGAATAGTAGGAGCAGGCTGCTTTTAACACGCATGAGTACAGTTTTTAGGCGAAGGTAGATCGCTTAAGATTAAGCGAAGGTTACGTTAATCCGCCTGATGTATCCACTCGAATTTTCCGTTCCGGAAGGCAATGAGGCCGCCGCCCACCTCGTATCTGCGCAGAAAAATGGCAGGGTGCTCCAGCCGGATTTCGGAATCGCCAACCACCTCCGAGTCTTCCACGATGGTTTCATAAGCCAGGGAATCTGTTGTAACACCCCAATAGTCGACCCAACTGAAATCGTCGCCCATTTCTTCGAATGGTTGTCCAAGGCCGATTGGGGTTGTTTTTCGGGTCTTGCCGTCTGTGATGAGGATTCCCGCTTTTTCATTACGGGTCGTAAAGACGGCTTCATCTGCGGCGCCGTCGCCGTTAAAATCTTCCCGGATCGTATCCTTCAGGCTGAACAGTTGATAGTTGTCAAATTCATAGTGCAGGTATTTCAGTTCGGGATTTTCGGGAGCGGGGGCTACCGCTTCCGGCATGTTTTCAACTTTTTCATGTTGGGGAGGGCTGGCTTGCCCGCAGGCGCCAAGCAAAAAGGGTAGCAATAATTTGGTCAGATGTATTCGCATTGTTTTCTCAGCAACATTGTAAAATCAACCAGGTTTTATCAAATCGTTTATTCCGCAAATCGTCGGTTTTAATCCAGAAATAGAGCCGGCCCACGTCGCCCCACATCATGCCGCACTCGTCGTTGCTGTCTATTTGCAGCAACAGCCTCCAGTGTACGGCATTAGGTTCCAATTCCTTTGCCCGCGGATCGTGATAACCGCTCGGGTCACCGCAAAAAAGTCCGTTGGTGACCAGTTCGCATTCAAGTTCCATTTCACCCTGAATAGTATTTGGATAACCGAGCAGTTTATTCATATTTCCATCTTCATATATTTTCTCAAAAAACGTATCCCGCTCTTCATCGCTGAACATACCATAAATATCTGCGTTGTAATCAGGCAGGCTGAATTCCTGTTTCGCTTCTATGCTGCAGGGTTGAAACCTGTAATATGCTTCCAGGTCTTCCGGAAAATCAAGTCTGTGCAACTTTTCCACCCCGCCTTCATAGAAAATAACCTTAAATTTATCCTTATCCCTGATATCGAATCCCCAGGCTTCCTGATCGGTACAATAGAAGAAATACAAAAACCCGGCTCGCGGCAGCAAGCCTTCCTCGTCCACCGATGACACTTCGGAAAAATTGATTTGAGCGATGAACGAAAGCGGCACCTTTGTAATCCGTTGGTTTTCTTTGCTGAAGAACAGGAATTTACTTTCCCGGACCGTTTCTGTTTTTGTTTCCGACGGCCAAGGCATCCCTTCCGGCAAATCGGGCCGGCCGCCGATTTTGGTTTGCCCGATCTTTAATTCATTTTCATGTAAAGGCGTCAGATACAGCCTGATACTGTCGCGCAAATGTGGCGCCAACAGGTCGAAATACTTTTCCAGGTGATGGCTGCCGAGCCGCGCTTTAAAAATTGCTTTGTCCATAGATTACATTTTACCCCATTGCCTCCCCTATTCGTATTTCCAACCCAGGCATTACACTACCACCGCCGAGGGGTCGGATTTCCCACAAATATCCAAAAAATCGTTCAGGACGCGAATTTACTATTGTTAAGACAAGAATCCGCCTTTATCAAATAGCCTGTTCCTTAAACCGCCAATTTAAATCTCTATATAATCAAAATAAAAGATCAATTTTTTGGATTTAAATCCAAAAAATTATATAAATTTGCTTCAAAAAAACATGATTGAGCGGATTCAGGAGCACAACATACGGGAATGGCAGAATAAGGGGAAAGCGATTATCATCACCGGCCCCCGGCAGGTAGGCAAAACCACTCTTGTGC
>CALEYM010000285.1 GCA_937926185.1 uncultured Bacteroidota bacterium
GCCGCTTTCCGCGCATGGCTCGGAAAGGATTGAGGATGTTGTGGCCGTCGGGCATCAGGATTCCGGGTTGGTACACAACGACCACTGTGCGCCTTCGACGGACGACCCGTGCAACGACATCCACCCCGGTCAGGATTGCCCACCCGATACCGATGGTTGCGGGCATTGCCACTGCCCGGGGTGCAGCGTAACGGGTATGACGTATGCCGGTTTTTTCAGAATTGCTTTTGTCGAAATGTCGGCTCCTGCCTGGTTTTTCGACCGGCGCGCGGCGAATTTCTGTTATCAGGCGCCCTCCACCTCGCCGCATCTCGCGGCGCTGTTCCGTCCTCCGATAAATAAGTTGGGTTAATTTTTCCGCTGACCAGTCCGGTAAACCGGATCGGCAGGGTGTTCCGCATGTGGTGAAAAGCCGGGTGCGGATGATGCTATTTTTCTATTCATCAACCCAACCGTCTCCATGTTAGACAGAATCATCCATTTTTCCATTCACAATAAACTCATCATCGGGCTATTCACACTGGCGCTGGTAATTTGGGGCACGATTTCATTCATCCGCCTCCCCTTGGATGCCGTACCCGACATCACCAACAACCAGGTACAAGTGATCACACAAGCCTCTACATTGGGCGCGCAGGAAGTAGAGCAGTTTATTACTGCGCCGATTGAACTGGGCCTAGCGAATATTCCCAAGGTTATGGAGCGCCGTTCTATTTCCCGTTCCGGTTTATCGGTGATCACGGTCGTTTTCAAAGACGATGCAGATATTTATTGGGCGCGCCAACAAGTATCGGAGGCACTCAAAGAGGCCGAGGAGGCCATCCCTTCCGGGCTGGCAAGGCCATTCCTGGCGCCTATCACCACGGGATTGGGCGAGATTTACCATTACACTATCCACCCGAAAAAGGGATTCGAGGATAGATACACGGCCACCGACTTGCGCACGTTGCAGGACTGGGTGGTCAAGCGCCAACTCGCCGGGACGCCCGGCGTAGCCGAAGTAAGCGGCTGGGGCGGTTTCGTGAAGCAATACGAACTCGCCGTGGATCCCGACAAACTCAACGCGCTGAACCTTACCATGCCCGACGTATTCCAGGCCCTGCAACGGAACAACGAGAATACCGGCGGCTCATACATCGAAAAAGGCAGCAACCTCTATTTCATCCGGGGCATCGGCCTGGTGAAAACCTTGCAGGACATCGAGCGCATCGTCGTCACTACCCGCAACGGCATTCCGGTGCTGGTACGCGATGTAGGCACAGTGCAGTTCGGCAGTGTCAACCGGCTCGGCGCGGTTACCCGCAACGGCGAAGGCGAAGTAGTGGCCGGTATCACGCTAATGTTGAAAGACGATAATTTCGTGGAAGTGAGCCGGCGGGTCAAGGAACGCATTGCTATTGTTCAGCAATCCCTGCCCGAGGGCGTGATTATCGAGCCGTTTATCGACCGTACCGAACTCGTCGGGCGCACCATCGGCACGGTGGAAAAAAACCTGCTCGAAGGCGGCCTTATCGTCGTGTTCGTGCTCGTGCTGTTGCTCGGCAACCTCCGGGCAGGCTTGGTCGTGGCCTCGGTTATCCCGCTTGCCATGTTGTTCGCTTTTTCCATGATGAACCTCTTCGGCGTATCGGGCAACCTCATGTCGCTCGGCGCTATTGACTTCGGCTTATTGGTGGACGGAGCGGTTATCATAGTAGAAAACGTAGTACACCGCATTACGCACGGCCGACAAAAAGACACCGACCGTCGGCTCACGCCGGCCCAAATGGACAGCGAAGTACACCACAGCGCCTCCCGCATGATGAACTCCGCCGCTTTCGGGCAACTCATTATTCTTATTGTCTATCTGCCTATTTTATCCCTTGTCGGCATCGAGGGTAAGATGTTTCGCCCGATGGCGCAGACAGTTGCGTTTGCCATTCTGGGCGCATTTCTGTTGTCGTTGACTTGGGTACCTATGGCATCGGCACTGTTTCTGAGCAAAAAGACCGAATTCAGACCCAATATCAGCGACCGCATCATGGCGTTTTTTCATAAAATCTATACACCGGTGCTGGACGGGGCACTGCACTGGAAAAAAGGCACTATCGGCGTTTCCGCCCTGTTGTTCGCCCTCACTTTATGGGGCTTTTCCCGCTTGGGCGGAGAATTCATTCCCACGCTGGAAGAAGGGGACTTGACTGTTGAATTTAGCATGATGCAAGGCACTTCGCTATCGCAAATGGTGGAAAGTACGACCAGGGCAGAGGAAATATTAATGAAAAAATTTCCCGAAGTAAAGCAGGTGGTCAGCCGCATCGGTTCTGCCGAAATTCCTACCGACCCCATGCCTGTCGAGCGGGCAGACATTATGGTGGCCATGAAACCAAAAGAAACCTGGCGGGAAGAAGTCTGTGACCGGGAGGAAATGCAGGAGGCAATGGAACAAGCGCTTTCCGCCTTACCCGGGGTGAGCATCGAGATGACCCAGCCCATGCAAATGCGCTTCAACGAACTGATGACCGGTATCCGGCAGGATGTGGCCATCAAAATTTTCGGTGACGACCTCGACGTATTGGCCGACGAAGCGACGAAAGTCGCCCGGCTTATCGCACCGGTGGAAGGCGTGACCGAACCGACAGTGGAAAAAGTGCGGGGCTTACCGCAGGTGCAGGTCACGTATGACCGGGACCGCTTGGCCCAATTCGGACTGAACGTGGCCGACATCAACATGATTGTCAAAACCGCTTATGCCGGCAGCGCGGCGGGCGTGGTGTATGAAGGCGAAAAACGTTTCGACCTTGTAGTACGCCTCGAACGCGGCTTGCGCACGGACCTGGCCAACCTCGAAAACCTTTATATCCCCACCCCCGACGGCCAAAAAGTACCGCTCAGCCAGGTGGCGACCATCGAGTACAAGGAAGCGCCGGCACAGGTGAGTCGCGAGAGCGGGCAACGCCGCATTTTCGTGGGATTCAACGTGCGCGGACGCGACGTGGAGAGCGTGGTAAAGGAAATCGAAGGCATTTTACAAGCAAATCTTCGGCTTCCGAGCGGCTATCACTACACGTTCGGCGGCCAATTTCAGAACCTGCGTGAAGCCAAGGAGCGGCTTTCCATTGCCGTACCGACGGCGATGGCACTCATTTTCGCGCTGTTGTTTTTTGCCTTCCGCTCGGTCAGCCAGGCAGCGCTGATTTTCACCGCCGTGCCGCTATCGGCCATTGGCGGCGTATTGGCGCTTTGGCTGCGCGGTATGCCGTTCAGTATTTCGGCCGGCGTGGGCTTTATCGCCCTGTTCGGCGTGGCGGTGCTCAACGGCATAGTACTCATCGGCTTTTTCAATCAACTCAAAAAAGACGGCGTCCTGGACGTGACCGAACGGGTACTCAAAGGCACATACTCCCGGCTGCGGCCCGTAATTATGACGGCGGCCGTGGCCTCGCTCGGTTTCCTGCCGATGGCGCTGTCCACGGGCGACGGAGCGGAAGTACAACGCCCGTTGGCGACGGTGGTCATCGGCGGCCTGATTTCGGCAACCCTGCTTACCCTGCTCGTTTTGCCTTGCCTGTATATTTATTTTGAAAAATGGTTTGGTAAAGGCATGAAGCCGGTCACGGCTTCTTTGGTATTGCTGGCACTGGCGTTTTTTCCCAAAAATGCGGCAACGCAAACGCCGGTAACATTGGAGGATGCTATCGTTCAGGTCAAAGCCAACAACCTGCAAATCAAGGCCGGGACCTATCAAATCCAGTTGCAACGTACGCTGCGTGGGGCGGCTTACGAGTTGCCCAAAACCAATTTTAGCGCACAACTGGGGCAGTATAACTCCAATAAATTCGACCAGGGCTTCGGTATCACGCAGGAAATTCCCAACCCACGCAACCGTCGCGCTGGGCTGGCTTATGCCGATGCCAATACCCGCGTTGCCGAATCGTCGCTGTCCGTCACGACCAACAACCTGACCTACGAAGTACGCACGGCCTGGTACGAACTGGCCTATTTACAGGAAAAACAAAGGCTATTGGAAAGCCAGGACACGCTGCTGGCAGGTTTCGTGCGGGCAGCGGACGTGCGGGTACGCACGGGAGAGACCAACTCGCTCGAAAAGGCTACCGCCGAAGCGCAACTCGGCGAGGTGCGCAACCGGCTGGCGCAAACCCGTTCCGACATCCAAATCACCCAGATCCTGCTACAAACCCTGCTCAACGCCCCCCAGCCCGTCGGTATTCCCGCCGATACCCGGCTGACCCAAAGAGCGCTGCCCGACGGGACTGCCGACGCGGCGGGCAACCCGGCTTTGGCATACTTTCAACAGCAAATCGCCCTCAGCCAGGCGGCGACGGCAGTGGAAAAAGCACGGCTCGCGCCCGATTTCAGTATCGGCTACCTCAACCAGTCGCTGATTACACCGGAGGTGAACGCCGATCCGAACTATACGGCGGGCGACCGCTTCCATGTCGCGCAGGTAGGTGTTTCGGTGCCTATATTCCGAAAAGCGCAAAAAAGCCGCACAGATGCTGCGAAAATCGGTGTGCAAGTCGCCCAGACGAACCTGGAAGCGCAAACCCGCCAACTCGAAGGGCAGTACCAGGAGGCATTCCGGGAATACGAAAAACAGCGCAATGCGCTGGAGTATTATGAAAAATCCGCGCTACCGACCGCCGATCTGTTACTCTCGAACGCTCAAAAGTCGTTCCACGCGGGCGACGTGGGTTACCTCGAATACGTGCAGGCCCTCACCCGCGCCAACGATATCCGACTCGGGTACTTAGATGCCCTGGATGGCTACAACATGGCGGTCATTGGTATTGAATGGCTGGCCGGGAAGTAATCATTTTTAAGTAAATCACCTTTTTTCAAACAACGACAACAATGAAATTTCTGCAAAATATCATCCTCGCTGCGACGGTCGGCAGCCTGATTTTTCTGACCGCCTGCGGTGGCAATAAGACCGAAACCACCGGGAAAGTAGAAACCCCTGAACCCGAAGAAGGCGAAACCAAGGAAGTAGCGCTCACCGTCGACCAATACAACATCGCCGGTATCGAAACCGGTAAAGTGGAAACCCGCCCGCTTTCCGGCACGGTAAAAGTGAACGGCGTGCTGGATGTGCCGCCCCAAAATCTTGTGAGCATCAGCGCGCCCGCGCCGGGTTTTCTGAAAAAATCGGACCTGCTGCAAGGCTCCCGGGTGCGCAAAGGAGAAGTAATCGCCGTGCTGTACAACCCGGAATTCATCACCGAGCAACAGGCGTATCTCGAAACCCGGCAAGACCTTGCCGCGGCGCATGGCCAATTGGAATACGCCGAGGCCGAGTACAAAAGACAGGAGGAACTCTCCCGCGAAAATGTAAACGCTGGAAAAACCCTGCAAGCCGCCAAAGCCGAATACACGACCCTGAAAGCCAAAGTCGCGAGCTTGGAAGCTAAAACAGGTGGCCAACGAGCGCGGCTCAAATTGCTCGGCATCGATCCGGACGGCCTTTCGCCAGACAATTTTCAAAGTGAAATCAAACTCTATTCGCCCACCTTCGGCTACGTCACGGAGGTCAACGTCAACGCCGGCAAATATGTCGGCAACACGGAAGTGCTGTTCAAAATCGCCGATACGGAACACCTTCACGCGGAACTGACGGTGTTCGAGAAAGACATCCTGAAACTAAAAGTCGGGCAGGTAGTACGGTTCACACTTGCTAACGAATCCCGTGAGCGTCGTGCCAAAATCTATCTTTTCGGGCGCGAAATCAGCCCCGACCGCAGCATCCGCGTACACTGCCATTTGGACAAGGAGGATACCGACCTGTTGCCCGGCATGTACTTCAAGGCGACCGTCGAAACGGGCGCCAGCCCTGTATCCGCTTTGCCGGAGGCTGCCCTCGTCAGCAGCGAAGGCAAGGACTATATTTTTGTGGAAGAAATGGAGGACGAGGGCAAGCGCCCGGTTCATAAAGACGAAAAGCACGATCCGGCGCCTGGCGCCAAAACAGCGGAACGCGACCACGCCGAAGGCGAAACCGAAACGTCCGGCGAGCACCACTTCCGCATGGTCGAGGTGAAGCGCGGTGTGACCGACGGCGGTTTCGTGGAGGTACTTTTGCCGGAGAATTTCAATTTGGCGAACAGCCGGGTGGTGACGAAAGGTGCGTTTTACCTGCTGTCGGCTGCGAAAAGCGGTGGAGAAGAGGAGGAATGAGGTCAATCATATAAACTGGCAATATTTTCCTGGCGGGCGATTCATCCTGTTTTGTTCAATCAATCGCCCGCCGGGTTTTCCATATTTTCGTTCACCAATTAAAAATCGGGGTTATGAAAAAAGTCATTTTTACCCTGCTGCTCACAGTCGTTTCGAGTTTCGCGACAATTGCTCAAAACGACCCACTCCCAAGAGGTCTTTCCGCCGAAGAATTGGACTGGCTTTCAGTCAATAAACCGGCGCCCGGCGCTCTGAACGGCATCACCACACCTCCGTCCATGCCCGTGCGCGCAATGGCAGAATGGGAAGAACTGCAAGCCATTGTGGTCACCTGGACATTATTTACGCCCATTCTCGCGCAGATTGTCAAGGCAGGACGGGAGCAATGCCGGGTTATTGTCATTTGCAGCAATATCGCCGCTTGCCAAAACGACCTCACTAATAATGGCGTGAATTGGCAGGCCGGAAACGTCGAGTTCAAGGTCGCACCCTTCAACAGCATCTGGATGCGCGACTATGGCGCCAACCCGCTTTATCTCAACGGCGTAGACAGCCTGGCTTTAGTAGATTGGATTTACAACCGTCCGCGCCCGAAAGACGACACGATTCCAAGCGTCGTGGGGAATTATTTCGGACTGCCGGTTTATTCCACTACCCTCGCGCCTTATGACCTCGTGCATCCGGGCGGCAACAACTTCTCCGACGGCATGGGCACCGATTTCTCTACAAAACTTGTTTTGGAGGAAAACGGCCCCGGCAACATCTACGGCACCAGCAAACACACCGAAGCCGGCGTAGACAGCATCATGCGCCGCTTCTACGGTATCGACCGCTATGTAAAGTTCGATGTGCTGCCTTTCGACGGCATCCACCACATCGACATGCACATGAAACTACTCAACGAGGAGACGTTGCTTGTCGGGGAATACCCACAGGGTGTGGCGGACCGCGACCAAATCGAAGCGAACATCCAGTATCTGTTGAACAATGTCACGACACCATTCGGTACGCCATACCGGGTGGTGCGCATCCCGATGCCGCCCGACGGGGGCAAGTATCCGAGCCAGGGCGCGTCGCTGCGCACGTACGTCAACTCGTTTATCGTCAACAAAACCGTGCTACTGCCCACTTATGAGCAACAGTACGATACCACGGCGCTTCGCATTTGGAAGGATGCCATGCCTGGATATAATGTCGTGGGGATTCCATGCAACGACATTATTTCGCTGGGCGGCGCGATTCACTGCATCGTGAAAGAAGTAGGTGTTGCGGATCCGCTCCTTATTCAGCACAAACAGATTGAGGACTTTGTGGACGTCAACCCGCCCGCTTACGAGGTCAAGGCCTGGATACAGCATCGTAGCGGCGTGGCTGACGCCGAAGTGTTTTACACTACCGACACCGCGGCGGGTTATCAGTCCGTACCGATGACCCTAATCGACCCGGTTGCTCATTTATGGACAGGCTGGATTCCGCAGCAACCCTACGGCTCCACAGTTTATTATTACTTGCATGCTACCGCTAATTCGGGCAAGCAACAAGTGCGCCCCTTACCCGCCCCGGAGGGTTATTTCGACTTCGAGGTTCGCCAAAGCGTCGGTACTGACGAATCCGCCACGCCCCGGTTGGAACGCATCTTCCCTAACCCGGCAAAAGAGATTACCTGCATTCCTGTGTTTGCGCCCGCCGGTGGCATGGCGATGCTCGAATTAAGCGATTGTCTCGGTCGAAGGGTGGAGGCGATTTTCTCAGGAACGCTTCCGCCGGGCGAGTCGAAATATTTTTTCCGGGCCGACCGGCTACCGGAGGGAGTTTATTTCGCCAGCCTTCGCACCGAACGCAGTGTTTTTTCACAAAAAGTCCTGATTAAAAATCATTGAAAACAAACTGCTTATATCCAAAATTACTGCTGTCCTCCGCTATCTCCTTTTTTCTGAATCGTTACAAAATGACTAACCCAACCATCCCCCACGTTCACACTTACGACGAGCAAGGTCGAATGACTTGCTGCTCCCTCGAAGAAAAAATACAGGTCGAATCCGGTTCGCCGGCACTGTTACCGCACACCGCCGGCGACGGTCATGACCACGAAGGCAGCGAGGCGCACAGCCCTTGGCGAGAATACCTCCCCGCGATTATCAGTTTCGCGCTGCTGCTCGGTGGCATCGCACTCGACGAGTACGTCCAACCCGTGTTTTTCAAAGGCTGGGTTCGGCTGACATGGTATTTGGCAGCCTACCTGCCCGTCGGATGGCCGGTGCTGAAAGAAGCTGTTTATGCCATTGGCAAGGGCGGGATTTTCACCGAATTTCTGTTGATGAGCATCGCCACGGTCGGCGCGTTTGCTATCGGCCAATATCCCGAAGGCGTGGCGGTAATGCTCTTCTACGCCGTCGGCGAATTGTTCCAAACGGCGGCGGTGCGACGCGCCAAAGGCAATATCAAAGCCCTGCTCGACGTGCGACCGGACCAAGCCACTGTATTGATCGATGGTCAGGCCAAAATTGTCAAACCCGACACCGTGCAAGTGGGCGATACCATCAGGGTCCGTCCCGGCGACCGGATACCGCTCGACGGCGTACTGCTGAGCGCACAGGGCAGTTTCGACACCGCCGCGCTCACGGGCGAAAGCAAGCCCCGAACGCTCGCTGTAGGCGAGCCGGTGCTGGCAGGTATGATCAGTCTCGACAGCGTGGTGGAAATCCGCGTGAGCAAACCTTTCGGCGAGAGCAGCATCGCCCGCATCCTCGATTTGGTACAAAACGCCACCGCCCGCAAGGCGCCGACGGAGTTGTTCATCCGCAAGTTTGCCAAGGTCTATACGCCGATTGTGGTTTTGCTGGCCGCACTGCTGGTCATCGTGCCGTATTTCGTCGTACCGGATTATTCGTTCGAGACCTGGCTGTACCGTGCCCTGATTTTCTTGGTCATTTCTTGCCCCTGCGCGCTGGTCATTTCGATTCCGTTGGGCTATTTCGGCGGTATCGGGGCGGCTTCGCGTAACGGGATTTTGTTCAAAGGCTCTAATTTTTTGGACCTGATAGCCAAAGTGAACACGGTGGTGATGGACAAGACCGGGACATTGACGCATGGCGTTTTCAAGGTGCAAAGCATTGAAAGCGAATCTTTTTTATCAAAAAACGAATTGCTGCGCCTCGCCGCCGCCCTCGAACAGCACTCCACCCACCCGGTTGGGAAAGCCCTGATTGCTCATGCCGCCGAACTGCAAATCGCTTGGCAAAAAGCCGTCGTCGCCGATGTGCAGGAAATCGCCGGGCATGGGCTGAGTGGTACGGTGGACGGTAAGGCGGTTTTGGTTGGCAACACCAAATTGTTTCAAAAATGGGGCATTGCATACCCATCCGCGCTCGACACGGAGGTGGACACCATTGTATTAGTAGCGGCCAGCGGGCAATATTCAGGTTTTGTAACTATTGCCGATGAAGTCAAACCCGATGCGCAACAAACGGTGGCCGACCTGCACCGGGTCGGGGTGCGTGAATTGGTGATGCTTTCGGGTGACAAGGACGCGGTCGTGCAAAAAGTCATTGCGGCACTCGGTATCGAACGCGGTTTCGGCGACCTGCTGCCGGAGGGCAAAGTGGAAAAAGTAGAAGCCCTTCAACGCGAAGACCCGAGCCGCACGGTAGCCTTTATGGGCGACGGTATCAACGACGCACCGGTGTTGGCCGCCGCCGACGTAGGCATTGCGATGGGCGCCCTCGGCTCCGATGCGGCCATCGAGACTGCCGACGTGGTCATCCAGACCGATCAGCCTTCGAAGGTGGCGACGGCCATTTTAATTAGTCGTGCCACCCGACGAGTGGTGTGGCAAAATATTGGCCTGGCTTTTGGCGTAAAAATAGTGGTACTGATCCTCGGCGCAGGCGGCCTGGCGACGATGTGGGAAGCGGTATTTGCGGATGTAGGTGTAGCGTTGCTGGCGATTTTGAACGCCGTAAGGGTGCAAAGAATGACCATTTAAAGCCAGATAAAAGTTATTTTAAAATGACGACAAAACAACTCTTGTTCCTTTTTGCCACTCTTTTTTGTGACTTGGCTTTCGGCTGAATGATAAGGGCAAAAAGGCTAAATCGCAAAAGACGGAATACGGAGAGAAGGATTTTTAAATATGCGAAAATCCTAAAATAAAACACCCTACCAAGCAACCGCAAGGCTGCTTTGCCTGAATATCTTATCGAACGTGAATAACGATGGGTTAAAACGTCTCCTTACCGGCTGTTTAAATAACGACCGCCGCAGCCAGGGAGCCTTGTATGAACGGTTTTATAGCTACGCCCTGTCGGTGGCCTTGCCTTATTGTGCCCACGAAGAAGAAGCCCGCGAAGTAGTCAACGACGCTTTCCTGAAGGTTTTCACCGGTATAGGACGTTACAACCCTACTTTCGCCTTCGCTACCTGGCTCCGTACAATCGTGGTACGGACAGCCATAAATCGTTACAAAAGCCGACAGAACGAGTTAGTCCTTTACGACCTGACCGAAGGACTTGACATTCCAATAGAGGATGAGTTTTTGTCGAAAATGGCGGCGGAAGACTTGCTGCGATTGGTACAAAATCTGCCGCCTGCTTACCGGATGACGCTCAATTTATTCGCATTAGAAGGGTTTTCCCATGCTGAAATAGCGGAAATGCTGGGCATATCGGTCGGCGCTTCCAAGTCGAACCTATCCAAAGCTAAAACAAAATTGAAACAAATGTTGACCGACTATCTACCGAAAAAATATGGCTGAGAAGAATTTTTTTGATCTGCTAAAAGAAAAAATGGCCGCTTTGAGGCCATCCGCGCGACATCGCGAGGAGGATTGGGCTGCTCTGTCGGCAAAACTGGATCAGGTCCTGCCACCACGGCCGTATGAGCGTCAGCGATTATGGGTACCCCTTCTTTTATTGTTGTTCGCCTTGTTATCAAGCAATGCTTTATGGTGGAAGGAAAACCGGGATGATCACATGGCCATACACCGTCTGGAGGTTCAACTTGCCGGCCTTCAAACCGCTGTCAAAGCATTAAAACCTTCCGAACCAACAGTTCGCACAGATACGGTGTGGCGAACGGTTTACATCATGGCGCCGAATCTGAAAAGACCCGATATGGTCAAAGCGACGAGACCGCCTGTGGAAGCGCCGGCCCACAACGGGTTAGCCGACCGAACCAGTGACATTGAACAAAAAAAACGATACCAACCGATAAACGACGCCTATTCAACATCAAACCGGGAGAATTTGGGCAAATTACCTGAAAAAACGGAATTGGAAACTCGTGAACAAGATACCGCTCGATCCGCCATTTTCAGTTCGGT
>CALEYM010000286.1 GCA_937926185.1 uncultured Bacteroidota bacterium
TGAGTGATTATTTCATACGCCGCCTACGGCGTCGTATCCCACAGTATCCGGTATATTCCGACGCCGTAGGCGGCGTATGAAATAATCACTCAATCACTCAATCACTCAATGACCAGTTGTACTTCCCCGGTCACGGCGTATCCGACACAGGTATTGATGAGCGCCCCAGGCCCTTCCCTTCTCGTTTGTTCCACGAAATCCAGTTCCACTTCGCCGCTCCGGCAGCGGGCCAGGCAACTGAGGCAGACACCGCTTTTACAGGTATAAGGCAACGCGATATGCTGGCGGAGCGCGCCGTTGAGGATCGTTTCGCCGGCGTAAATTTGAAATTCGATACGTTCGCCATCGCGGTCAGTGACGACGATCCGGTGCGTTTTGGAGGGGTCCAGCGGGCGTTTGGGCAGGCGCGTATCCGGCACAAAGGTTTCCTGATGGATATTGGCTTCCGGCACGTCGAGTACGCGCAGGGTCATGCGTGCCATGCGCATCAGGGCATTGGGCGCGCAGAGGTAAAAACGGGTTCCGGTGCGAAAGGGCCGGCCGCCGGATATATGCTTCAACAGGGATTCGAATAGCGCGTTGTTCAAATGGCTGTGCAGCGCATCCGGCGCTTCCTTGTCGCGGCTGAACAACCAGATGCATTGAAAACGCTGTGAAAACGCATCGGCCCATTGTTCGATCTGATTTTTAAAAATCGTATGCGCGCGGTCGCGGTTGGCATATAAAAGTATTACGGGCAAGTCGGCCGGGAATACTGAGCCAGGAGAAAACAACGCTTTTAAATGACTGAAAACAGGCGTGATGCCGCTGCCCGCGGCAAGATATACCAGTCGCCGGGGAGCTTTTTCCGGCAACAAAAAGCGGCCGGCCGGCGCACCGGTCAGCAACACATCGCCGGGGTGTGTTTTTTCCAGCAACCAGTTGGAAAATTCTCCGTTCGGAATACGTTTTACGGTGATCGCGGGGAATTCGTCAACACCTGGACAGGAGCTGAAAGAGTAGGCCCGCCGTTTTTCCACCCCGTTGATTTCGCGCACCACGGGCAGGTATTGTCCGGGTTGGTAGGTGTAAGGTTGCCCGTCTTCGGGCGCCAGTGTGAACGTGACGGCATCCGGCGTTTCCCAATACTTCCCGAGAATGCGGAGATAGCGAAGATGCTCCATAGCTGAGGCTCAATGGTTTTCAGGAGATGACACCTCCTCCTTCGTCGGAGATGTCACCTCCCGTTTCGGCACCGGATCATATCCGAATCCGCCCCAGGGATGGCAGCGCAGGATGCGCCGGAAAGCCAGGTAAGTGCCTTTAAAAACACCCCATTCTTCTATGGCCTCCACCGCGTAATGCGAGCAGGTCGGTTTGAACCGGCATTTACTGGGCCCCAGCAAGGGCGACAAGGTCCACTGGTATATCTTTATCGGTAAAGTAAAAAGTTTGCGGATCAATTTTTTCATGCTCCAAAGGTAACAAAGCAACTACTTTCGCCCGGGAAACTGGTGATTGAGTGATTGAGTGATTGAATTCAAAACCGGTTGTTCCCTTAAATTGTTCAGGCATAATTATGAAAATCGCACTGGCCCAACTGGATTATCACATCGGCAACTTTGAAGGCAACCTCGAAAAAATGCTCGCGGCGGTGGAGCAGGCCCGCTCTATGGGCGCCGACCTCGTTTGTTTCGGCGAACTGTCGGTCTGCGGATACCCGCCCCGCGATTTCCTGGAGTTCGACGACTTCATCCGCCGCTGCCAGGCCTCGGTGGAAGCCCTGCAAAAGGTCAGCCGCGGCATCGGGATCGTGGTGGGTTCGCCTTCGCGCAACCCGGAAGTGGAGGGCAAAGACCTGCACAATTCCGCCTGGTTTCTCCACGACGGCCAGGTGTTGGGCGTACAGCACAAAACCCTGCTGCCAACCTACGACATTTTTGACGAGAACCGTTATTTCGAACCGGCTGCCGAATTTCACGTGATTCCGTTCAAGGGGAAAAAAATCGCCTTGTCCGTCTGCGAGGACATCTGGAACGTGGGCAACGAAAACCCGCTGTACACGATATGTCCGCTCGACGAAATGATGGGCGAACAGCCCGATTTTATCCTGAACATTTCGGCCTCTCCGTTCGACTACACGCATGCGGCGCTGCGCATCCACACGGTGCGCGCCAACGTGGAGCGATATAAAATCCCGATGTTTTACGTCAACAACGTGGGGGCACAAACGGACATCATCTTCGACGGCGGCAGCATCGTCATGTCGCCCGACGGCCGGGTGTTCGACGAGATGCCCTACTTTGAAGAATGTTTGCGGGTGTACGAGCTGGCGGAGGCGCAACAGGGCGGTCGCTCCTCGGAGCAGCCCAAGGAAAAGATCAAACTGATCCACGACGCCCTGGCGGTAGGCATCCGCGACTATTTTCGCAAACTGGGCTTCAAAAAAGCCATTCTCGGACTGTCCGGCGGTATCGACTCGGCTGTGACAGCCGTGCTGGCCGCCGAGGCGCTGGGTCGCGAAAACGTGCGCGTGTTGCTGCTGCCCAGCCAGTACAGCAGCGGCCACTCGGTGGACGACGCCCGCGACCTGGCTGAAAAACTCGGCATTCAATACGATATCGTGCCTATCCGCCCGATTTTCGAATCGTTCGAAGGCGCGCTGAAACCTTTTTTTGAAGGGCTTCAGTTCAATGTAACGGAAGAAAACATCCAGGCCCGCATCCGCGGCACGCTCCTGATGGCCCTGAGCAACAAGTTTGGCCACATCCTGCTGAACACTACCAATAAAAGCGAAATGGCCGTGGGCTACGGCACCCTGTACGGCGATCTCTGCGGCGGCCTGTCGGTGCTCGGCGATGTGTATAAAACGGAGGTGTACGAACTGGCCGCCTATCTGAACACGCTGCCGCTGGGCATCAACAATTCCACCGGCGTCATCCCCCGGAACAGCATCGAAAAGCCGCCCAGCGCCGAACTGCGCCCCGGCCAGAAAGACACGGACAGCCTCCCGCCCTACGAGATACTCGACCCCCTGTTGTTCCAGTACATCGAACACCGCCAGGGGCCGCGCGAACTGGTGGCCATGGGCTTTGATGAAGCATTAGTAGCCCGCGTGCTGCGCATGGTGAACATGAACGAATTCAAACGCGAGCAGGCGGCGCCGGTGCTGCGCGTGAGCAGCAAGGGATTCGGGATGGGGCGGCGTATGCCGATCGTGGGGAAGTATCTGGGGTAAAAGAATCTGGCCGGATCAAACCTTTACAGTCCGATCCGGCCAGCCTATACTTTCTGTTTCGTTGTTTATTGTTTTACGAACTTACCGGCAAATTTAACTTTTCCATCCCTGATCACACCCAGAAAATAAACACCCGCGGTGAGTTCCTCCACATTCAGCGTGTAGGAACCGGCGACCGGCAACGTTGTGCGGACGACCTGCTTGCCCACCACATCGAATACTACAAAGGAAGTTTCTTCCATACCCTCATCCTGTTGATCTTCCAAATTTTCTACGATCAACATGGATTGTACCGGCGAAGGATATAATTGAAATTCGGATTGACCGGATTCAACGGAGCGGCCCTCTCCCCTGTCGCAGTCGGGCGCCTGAATTAAAATCCTGCGGGTACATCCTTCCAATTCACAAGGCACAATCAGCAATGCCCAGTTTCCCTGTGCAGGATGGAATGGCCCAAGGCCAACCGTTTGACTACCGAAGAACGTACCCAGCAATATTTCGGTGCCATCGGAAAATCGTTGTATAGCCCTCCAGCATCCTGCATTTGCGCCGTTCACATGCAATTTCACGTAATATACCGGTGGTATCCAGGTATAATCGCATCCGGTGACAACGCCATAGGCATTCAGATCACATCTGCCACAGGTGTAAACCGTGCTTATAGTATCGGCGCATCTTTCGCCATTCGGGCCAAACGTATAAATGATAAATACGAGGGGGTCGCCATAGTTCAGACCCGCGGTGGACTGACAGTGCCCCCAGGAGCCCGTGAACGGCGTGATCCATTGCATCACATGAGAGCCGCCGGTTTCATTGACAATGCAGAAATAATTGTGTTCGTCGTGGCAGTCCAGTTCCCAGTAGGGGTTCTCTCTTGTTATCGTGACAGAGCGACTGTCGGTACACATGGAAACAGGATCATATATCGTGGCGGTATACACGGTTGTTTCTTCCGGGCAGGCAAGCGGATCTGTGCTGGTTGGGTCGCTCAGGCCGGTCGGCGGATCCCAGATGATAACCGGGTTCAACAGGTCGGTTTCCACGTGCAATTGAGTGCATTCGCCTTCGCAAAGGAAAGTTTCATCTGCCGTTACCGTTATATCAAATCTCGGCCGGATCGAAATATTGTCGAACCAGCAGATGGATTCGCTAAAACCAGTAGTATTAAAAAATCCGGAAATATTCAGAAAAAGCCTGCCATCGCCTGAATAAGTAAACGCTCCTTCGTAACGGTGCCAGGTAAGCGGCGCCGGCGGGCACTCGGAATTTAGCTGATTTGCATGATCGACAGCCGGACTGTTGATAAACCCGATGACGGTGTGTGCAATATTTGCTATAGACCCGTATGTATTGTTTTGCGTCAGGCATACTATTATTTGGTCGGGCGACTGTCTGGTTACCGAATAATCAAACTCCAAAGTGTAGGTTTGACCGGGGGTTAAAGCCAGTTGATTTTCTGAGACTATCCGTTCAATATCCGTGTTAAAGTAATAAAGCGCGAGGTAACTATCCTCACCATCAAGACACATATATGGCGAACTGTTTCCTCT
>CALEYM010000287.1 GCA_937926185.1 uncultured Bacteroidota bacterium
GGCTTGATCGACAACATCCGCGAAGGCGACCAGGTCACCTTCAACACGGAACGTGGCAAAAAAGGAATGAATGCAATAAATGTCAAGATCGCGTAAGCGAGTCTGATATTTGATTGATAAAGTTCTCAGCCTCCGGCGGTTATCCGCCGGGGGCTTTTTATTTTCCCCTCGTCCGACGAATTTGTCGTCGGATGAATAATACAAAATGTCATTGCGTCATTTGTCATTTAAATCCCCTCGTCCACCAGGTACAATACAGACTCGTAGTTCTTCTTCACTGCTTCCGAGAGCGCCATTTCGCAGGTTTTGGTGGAGGAATAATAGCCCTCGTAGTTTTTTTTCCTGACCTCTTCCGCTTCCGGCCGGGTAGCCGCGGCGGTCAGTTCCGGGAACAGGAAACCGCGGTCGCCCGCCATGCCGCAACAACCCGCGTACCGGGGTACCGTCACTTCATGGGCGAAAGCATTGGCCACCTTGACCAGTTTGTACACCGTGCCCATTTTTTCCAACGAACAAACCGGATGCAGGACGATATCTTTTTTTCGGCGCTTCACCTCCACCCGGGGCAGCACCATGTCGTGCAGGAAATCGACGCTGTCGAGGATTTTCAGGCTATCAATTTTTTCTTTGTTCTCTGCTGTCAATGCCGGACGAACCTGGTGCAGTGTGTAGGCACAGGAACTGACGTCGACGACCACGGGCAGGCGGCCTTTCCGGCTGGCTTCCCAGAGCCGTTCCACCGTCTGATTGGCCATAAAAGCGCGGGCGTCCTTAAATCCTTTGGATGAAAATATCTGGCCGCAACAATAGCCGCTGATGTTTTCCGGAATGGTTACCCCGATGCCGGTCTTTTGGCAAATGCCGAGGAAAGTTTCCATAACGTTCTGTTTTTTCCCGGAATATGTACCCAGTATTCTGGAGATACAGGAAGGAAAATACGCCACCGCATTTTCGTCCGCCGGATTCCGGGAGATTTTTAAAGCGGCAAAGTCCGGCGGATAAACGAGTTGTTCCGTCCATAAAGGTATGGCTGGAATGAGCCGTTTCAGGGCCGCGGTCAGGCGGGGCATGGCGTTTTTACCGAAAAGCCGGTTGACGGCAAAGCCGGTTTTCAGCGCTGCGCGCGCGGCCCATTCCGCGGTTTCAAAATGCCGGGCCGTCCATAAGGCCATTTGATTGGCTGTTTTGGAGTGGTTTTCACTGCGCAGCCGTTTCACCAGGTCGCCCGTGTTGATGTCTACCGGGCAGGCCGTTGCGCACAGGCCGTCCACCGCGCAGGTGTCGAGGCCGTCGTACCGGTATTCGTCCAGCAGTTGGCGGTATAGTTTTTTATTGCCCGATGCTTCGAGCAGTTGCAGGGCCCTGCGCACCACGATACGCCGCCGGGGCGTGGCGGTCAGGTCGCGGCTGGGGCATTTGTGTTCGCAGTAGCCGCATTCGATGCAGCGGTCCACCTCTTCTTCCACCGCGGGCAGTTCTTTCAGGTTTTTCAGGTGCGCTTTTTCGTCGGGGTTGACGATCACGCCGGGGTTGAGCAGCCCGGCGGGGTCGACGGCCTGCTTGATGGTTTTCATGATGGCGTACGCCTCGTCGCCCCATTCCGTGACCACGAAGGGCGCCATGTTGCGGCCGGTACCGTGCTCGGCTTTCAGGGTGCCGCCGTATTTTTCCACCACGAGGGCCACCACTGCTTTGATAAAACGGTCGTAACGGTCAATTTCCTCTTCCGTGTTCAGGGATTGCGTTACCACGAAATGGATGTTGCCGTCTTTGGCGTGGCCGAAAATGATGGCGTTGTAGTAGGCGTATTTCCGGAACAGTTCCTGCAGGTCGGTAATGGCGTCGCCGAGTTTGTCGAGCGGGAAAGCCACGTCTTCGAGGATCACCGTGGTACCGCTGGCCCGCACGGCCCCCACGGCGGGGAAAAGGCCTTTGCGCATTTTCCAGAGCAAATCCTGCTCGCGGGCGTCGACGGTAAAAACCGGTTCGTTGAGCAGCGAGAGGGCGGCGGCGGAATCGAGGAACTGGCCGACCCGTTCCTCCAGTCCGGCCGGGCTGTTTTCCTGAAATTCGATCAGCAGCGCGGCGGCCGTTTCGGGCAGGGTTTTGACGATGGCCGGCATGCCGGGCAGGTCTTCCACGGCGCGCAGCGAGGCGCGGTCCATCAGTTCCACCATCATGGCGCCGGCGTGGATAAGCGGCCGTATGGCCTGGCAGGCGGAATAGATATCGGTGAAATACAGCAGCGCGGTCGATTTGAAGGGGTAATCCGGCACGGTTTGCAGCACGGCTTCGGCGATAAACGCCAGGGTGCCTTCCGCCCCGATCAGCAGGTGGGCCAGGATGTCGAGGGGGTGTTCGTAGTCGATAAAGGCGTTGAGGGAATAGCCTACGGTGGTTTTGGTTTGGTACTTGTCGCGGATTTTGTCGTAAAGGGCCTGATTGCGGGAAATTTGGTTTTTAATGGAAACCAGCGTCTGCGCGAGTTCGCCGCATTCCTGTTCAAAACGCGGGTAATCCGCCGGGTTTTCCGTGTTGAACGTTTTGCCGTCGGGCAGAATAAAACGGATGTAACGGGTGGTGTGGTAAGCGTTGAGCGCCACGCCGCAGCACATGCCGCTGGAATTGTTCGACAAAATGCCACCCATCATGGCCGCGCTGATGCTGGAGGGGTCGGGGCCGATCTTGCGGCGGTGTTTTTTCAGAAAAGCGTTCACCATGGCGCCCGTGATGCCGGGCTGCACGCGCACCTGTTCGCCGCCGGCTTCCACCTGTATGCCGTTCCAGTGCCGGCTCAGGTCGACCAGGATGCCGTCGGTGACCGACTGCCCCGACAGGCTGGTGCCGCCCGCGCGAAACACGAGGGGTATCTGGAGCTGCCGCGAAAATTGAAACAAGGCGACGATCTCGGCTTCACTCGCGGGTTGTACCACGGCCCTGGGCACGAGGTGGTAAAAACCGGCATCCGGGGCGAATGAAATACGGTCGATGTAGCGGGCGCGTATCCGGGCTGGGGGGAGGATTGCGGTCAGGTGTTGAGCGATGTCCATTGTATTTATGCAGGTGGTAAAAGTACGGCCCCGGCAAATAAATAACCGCCATTTTTGCTACCTTTGCGTCCATGAACCGCCAATTTTTAATCACCTTGACACTAATGCTTTGTGTTACCCGGATATTCAACGGGATAGGGTGCTTAGCGGTAATGCCCTCACCAACTGCCAGTTCTGATTTTGATCAATCGCCGTTTTCGGTTTGCCGGCACAAACAACCGTTTCCGTTCCAAGGTGTGCAATTCCTGAAAAAACGCCTGTCCAATCCGCCCGATCATGGACAGGCAAGTGTCTTTAACGGCCGGATGCAATCACCAGCTTCATCGACTACCACGTTTTCTTATCTTTTTATCCTAAACTCAACCACGCGGTTCGAGGCTATCGAATCTGCGACGTTGCCTTTCCGTGCTGCTAATCGGCGCGCTTTTGTTCTTTAACGGGATGCCAGGGCCTTAGAGGGTACCTGGAAATACATCTTTGTTTGCTCGATCAGCATCACCTTTGTGTTTATCGGCATCCTGTTTTTGAGTATTGCCCTGCAACAGGCCGGGCACGTGGAGCTGACCTACCCGGCACTGTTGCATGCGGCCGGCTCGCTCAATATTTTTTGGCTGCGCTTAGCCTTCATTTTTATTTTTACCGGCTTCACCGCAAAGTTGGGTCTGGTACCCATGTACACCGCGGGCATCGATGCGATTCTAAACCCCCTAAACCATTCTAAACCTCTCTAAACCATTCTAAACCATTCTTGTAAAATTTTGTCATTGTATTTCATCCGGGTTACTTACCTTTGGACTTGCGATTTTGGTCTTTGGCCACAATTCTTACCTTTATAATCCTTCAACAGTTTCCAACCAATTCAAACTTTTGAAGTTCGGCAGGCTCACCCGTGGTAATGGCGTCGTGCGTCATTGAGCCTGTCTTTATGCCGGAACTGATTCCGGAAACTAAACCGTTTAATCGCTTTTCCTACCAATTCAAATTTCTGTGCGGGCCCTTTTTACGGGGTAACTGGCCGGTTCATCCGTTGAACTGTCAGCGCCGGGATTCTAATCGTTTCACCTACCAATTCGAATTTCTGTGGATCGCCCATGTCAGGCGCCGAACGGACTCCGTTTGCCGCACGACAAAGGGCTGTGCTGCCTGCCTGAAGGTTTTTTCATGCGGGCGCGCTCTGCAAGAAGAATTTACACATTTAATTTTTTAACTAAATTATTCTATTGGTATGAAGCGATTACTCACAACACTGGTTCTGCTGTTGTCAATGGCAGGGCTGGCCCTCGCCCAGCGCACGGTCGTAGGTACCGTGAAGGGCGACGATGGCGAAGCGCTGATCGGCGCTTCCGTACGCGTAAAAGGCGCCGCGGTCGGCGCCGTCACCGATGCAAACGGCAAGTATTCGGTGACTGTTCCGGCAGGCTCCAACGTCCTGATCTTTGCGTACACCGGTTATTCTACCCAGGAGGTTACGCTGGGCGCTTCCAACGTGGTGGAAGTGGTATTGGAATCCGGCACCGTGCTGAAAGAAGCCGTGGTGACAGCTCTTGGCATTTCGCGGGAAGAAAAATCACTCGGCTACGGCGTAACCAGCGTTAAGGGCGACGACGTGGCCCGTTCCGGCGAGGTGAACGTCATCCAGGGCCTGGCTGCCAAATCGTCCGGCGTACAGGTGATTGGTTCCGGCGGTACGCCCGGCGCCTCGTCGAAAATCCTGATTCGCGGGAACGCCACCTTTACAGGTGAAAACCAGCCCCTGATCGTGCTGGACGGCGTACCTTATGACAACCAAACCCTGGGTTCGGTGGCGTCCGACTACCCGTTTAACGCCAATCTGAACGGCGTGAACAACAGCAACCGCGCCCTCGATCTGAACCCGGCCGACGTGGAAAGCGTCAACATCCTGAAGGGGCCGGCGGCCGCGGCACTTTACGGCACCCGCGCGGCCAACGGGGTACTGTTGATCACGACCAAAAAAGGACGCAAGGGCCTGTCTGTCAATGTCAGCTCAAGCGTTGCTTTCGATCAGGTGAACAAACTGCCCGAACTGCAGATGGAATACGGTCAGGGTACCGGCGGCGGCAGCCTGACCAACGCCGAAGGAGCGTATGTTCCGAACGTTCCGTTGAGCTGGGGGCCGCGAATCGGCGCGGCCGGCATACCGGAAGTAGCACAGGCTTACGACAACTATGACGCCTATTTCAAAACAGGCACAACCTGGAACAACAACATCTCCATTTCGATGGGGAACGAGAACACGACGTTCAGGCTTTCTTACGGCAATGCCAACCAGACCGGTATAGTTCCGAACACGGAACTCAACCGCAACTCGTTCCGCCTGACCGCCGAATCGCAACAGGGCAAATTCAGGCTCTCCGGTACGGCTGCTTATGCCAAGACCAAGGATATCAAAGCCCAAAACGGCAGCAACCTGTCCGGCGTCATGCTCTCTCTGACGCGTATGCCGCCCAGCTTCAACGTGATCGGAGGCCCCGGCCCGAACGGATACGACACCCGCGACGGCCAGTCCTGGCAGTACTTCTCCCTGTACGACAACCCGCTTTGGTCGGCTTATAACAACCCGATGACCGGCGACGTGGATCGTATTACCGGAAATATCACGGCAACGCTCAATGCCACCAGCTGGCTCGACCTGACCGCCCGCATCGGCGCGGACGCCTACACCGACGCCCGCAAACAAATATTTGCGGTGGGCGCATTGGATCCTCCGGCGCCGGTGGGCGAGGTTTGGGAAAACAACAAACGCCGCCTTGAGGTCAATTCCGACCTGTTCGCTGCTTTCAAACCGCAGATGAGCGGCCGTTTTGGCGTGAACTTTACCCTGGGGATGAACCTGAACTCCCGTCGCGATGAAGACGTGTTCGCCCGCGGCCGCAACCTGGCCATTCCCGGTTTTTACAACCTGAGCAATGCTTCCGATCTGTACAACAGTTCCACCTTGTTCGAAAAACGCATCGCTGGCATTTTCGGCGACCTGAACCTGTCGTACGCCAACCAACTGTACCTGAACATCACCGGCCGGAACGACTGGGCTTCCACCTTCGGCGAAGACGCGCGTAAAAGCGGTTTCTTCTACCCGTCGGCCAACCTGGCATGGGCTTTCACTGAAATCCTGCCCAACCGGGATATCCTCTCTTTCGGCAAAGTGCGGGCCAGCTACGCCCGGGCCGGCATTGAACCTTTCCCGTACCGCACCCGCACCTATTACGTCGCGCCGTTCATTACCGATGGTTTTACCGATGGTTTCGGCTTCCCGTATGGCGGCCAGAACGGTTTCAGCCTGAGCAGCAGGCTGGGTAATCCAAATCTGGAACCGGAGATCAACACCACAACGGAATTCGGGGTGAACCTGAAATTCTTCCAGAACAAGATCGATCTCGACGTCAATTATTACATCAGTAAGAGCTCCAACCTGCTGGTGTTGCGGCCGATTGCCGGCAGCACGGGCGCCGAAGAGATTTACACCAATATCGGCGAAATGGAAAATAAGGGCTGGGAGATCGAATTGGGTTTGAACCCGGTTTCCACCAAAATTTTCAAATGGAATATTCAGGCCAACTTTACCCGCAACCGCAACGAGGTGACGAAACTCGCCGAAGGCGTGGACGAGATCGATATCGAAACGGCTTTCTCCTCCATCGGTTCGTATGCTATCGTGGGCCAGCCTTACGGGGCCTTGTATTCCACCAAATGGGCGCGCAACGAACAGGGACAGTTGCTGATCCAGGCCAACGGCCTGCCGCGGCTCGACCCGCAGCGCGGCAACGTGGGCAATCCGTATCCCGACTGGACGGCCGGCATCCGGAACATCTTTGAAATTTACGGCGTGACCATCAACGGCCTGCTCGACATCCGCCAGGGCGGCGCCCTGTGGAACGGCACCTGGGCGCGTCTGAACCGCTTCGGCACCACGGCCGAATCGGCAGCCCGCGACCAGACGTACATCATTCCGGGCGTAAAAGTTGCCGACGGAACGCCGAACGATATTCCGATCTCGGCCAATTCCTACTTCTCCAACTACGTGGGCGACAGCGGCGCCGCCGCCGTCGAACAAGTGGTGCAAGACGGCTCCTGGGTGCGTCTGCGCGAACTCACGCTGGGATACAACATCCCGCTGACCAGCAAATACGTGAAAGGTATCAATGTGTATTTCACCGGCCGCAACCTCTGGCTCAGCACCGACTATACCGGCGTTGACCCGGAAACCTCGCTGACCGGCGCCGGTTCGAACGTAGGCGGTTTCGACTACTTCAACATGCCCAGCACAAAATCGTACATCGTAGGCCTTAACCTGAATTTCTAAACTATCAACGCAATTGAATTATGAAAAAAATACTTCACGCAGGTATTCTGACCACCCTGCTTCTGATTTTCAGCGCCTCCTGCAGTAAATTTGTGGATGGATACGAGGTCTCCCCGAACTCGCCGGAAACAACTACGCCGGCGCTGCTGACCACCGTGATCGAGGTGGCTACGTTTTCCCATTACAGCGGCCAGTTTGCCCGTTTCGCGGCAATGATGACGCAGCAATGCGCCGGTACGCAGGCACAATACGAGGATATTGCCAATTATTCCTTACTCGAAGGCGACAACAACAACGAATGGAATTCGCACTACTCGGCCATCACCGATTGCAATATCCTGATCGAACAGGCCGGCGACCTGAACCCGTACTATCGCGGCATCGCCAAAGTGCTCAAAGCCATGAATCTGGCCATTACCACCGACCTGTGGGGCGACGTGCCCAACACGGAAGCCGGTAAAGGACTCCAGGGAGAGGCATTTTACAATCCGGCCTTCGACTCGCAGGAATCGATCTATCAGGACATTCAAAACCTGCTGTCGGAAGCCCTGGTCGACCTGGCCAAAGACGCCGACGCCAATACTGTGCTGCCTGGTCTCGACGACCTGATCTTCAACGGCGACGTCAGCAGATGGATCATCACGGCCAACGTGCTGAAAGCGCGTTATGAAAACCACCTGAGCAAACGCGATCCGGACGGCTCCGCCACCCGCGCCCTCTCGGCGCTCGATGCCGCGAAAGCCGCCGGCATGACTGGCCCGGAAACCGACTGCAATGCCAACTTCCCGGGCGACGGCAACTCGCTCAACCAGTGGTACGCCTTCCAGGTAACCCGCGGCGATTATATTAAAATGGCCGAAGGCTTTGTCAATCTGCTCAATTCCATCAACGACCCGCGCCTGCCGTTCTACGCCGCGCCGGACGCCGCGGGCGGCATTTCCGGTACGCCGCTGGGCTCCATCACGACGACCACTTCAGATGTAGCTTATCTGGCCAACCCGGATTCCCCCTCGCCGCTGGTATCTTATGTGGAAGCCAAATTTATCGAGGCGGAAGCAGCTTTCCGTACCAACGACAAGGCCCGTGCCGCCGCCGCGCACAACGAAGCGATCAAAGCGCATGTCAGACAGGCAACCGGCGCCGACGCACCGCCCGCGTATATCACCGCCCAGGCAAGCGAAACCGATGCCACCATCACGCTGGAAAAGATCATGACGCACAAGTATGTCGCCTTGTTCACGCAATTCGAGGTGTACAACGACTGGCGCCGGACCAACATCCCGGCGCTGTCGCCGAACCCGAACGGCCTGGTGGCCGGTATTCCCCGGCGCCTGCCCACCCCGCAGAATGAACGGCTTTACAATACGAGTGCGCCCACACCGCCCATTTCGGACATCCTGAAACCGGTGTGGTGGGACGAGTGAATGGTTTATGAGGGTTTATGAGGTTTATGAGGGTTTATGAGGGTTTATGAGGGTTTATGAGGTTTAGAAGGTTTAGAAGGTTTAGAAGGTTTAGAAGGTTTATGAGGTTTATGAGGTTTATGAGGTTTATGAGGTTTAGAAAGTTTAGAAAGTTTAGAAAGTTTATGAGGGTTTAGGGCGGCGCGCTCTAACCCCTCTAAACCCTCTAAACCCTCTAAACCCTCTAAACCCTCTAAACCCTCTAAA
>CALEYM010000288.1 GCA_937926185.1 uncultured Bacteroidota bacterium
GATTGGCTAAGCCGCTGCCGCCGTTGGTGGTGCCGGCCCAAAGTTCTGCTCCGGCCGTTTTGATAGCCTTGCCGACAAGGTTGTTCGGGTCGGTGGGGTCCTGGACGATGGAGGAGGCGTTGCCGCCGAAGTCCACGAGGGCATAGTCCACGGTGGCGGTGTCCTGGAAGGTGATGGGCAGGTCCACCTGCCCGAGGTTGCTGCCGCCGCCGCCGGTGAACTTCACGTCGTCCCAGTAGTAAGTCTTTTCGCCTGCCATACCTCCGGTGGTACCGAAGTTAAAAAAGATAGAAATTTTGTTGTAGGTATTCGCCGGATTCAGGGCAGCCGTACCCGGCGCCTGGTTGCTGAAATCAAACTCCAGCGTTTCCCAGGCGCCTGCAGCGGTGGTATTCACTTCCGTTTCCACACTGATGGTCGGGTTGCCGGCGTCTTCGGCTTTCAGGCGGATGGGCGTACCGGCATCGGGCGACCATACCCGCACGGTCATTTTGGTATTGGTTGCAGTAAACGGTACCGGATTGGCTAAGCCGCTGCCGCCGTTGGTGGTGCCGGCCCAAAGTTCTGCTCCGGCTGTTTTGATAGCCTTGCCGACAAGGTTGTTCGGGTCGGTGGGGTCCTGGACGATAGAAGAAGCATTGCCGCCGAAATCGACCAGCGCGTAGTCCACCGTGGCGGTATCCTGGAAGGTGATGGGCAGGTCCACCTTGGCCTTTCCGCTGCCGCCATTGAATTGCTCGATGTCGTCGGCATAAAAAGTGAAATTGGCAGAGCCGTCGCCCACCGTTCCCAGGTCGAAAATGAAAACCAGTTTTTGGTAGGAATTAGCCACATTGATTCCGGTGAAATCAAAAATCAGTTCTTCCCATGCATTGCCCACGGTCGTCAGTTCTTCCTGTTCGTAAGCAATTGCCCCGTTCGTCAGGTTTTCAACTTTCAACAACACTTTCCTGCCTGCACCCGGTGTCCAGACCTTCATTTTGAAGTGTTTATTCGCAGAAAAATCGATCGGGCCCGCCAATTCCAAAAAACTGCCGCCCCAGGGGTCGCCGGCATTTTTTATCATGCGCGCCACTTTGGCGCTCGTGTTAATACCGGACATGTCGGGGTTGTCCTCCCTGCTCATTTGCCCGCCGCCAAAATCGGTAAAGGTGTAGGTAATGGACGTTGACTCGAAGTCAACCGGGAGGGTTACCTGCGCGTATCCCAAGGCGGATAAAAGCAGTAAAACTGTAAGAATAAAGTACTTCATGATCGTAAATTTTTGTAATGTTTGATAAAACAACTTTCTGTAGGAATGTCAAAACTTGAGGTTTTGATGCATGTCCCACAAGCCCCAATAGGCCCCTACATCGCCTTCGGCGCCTACTTTCCAGGACTCATCGAACGAGGAGAAATAAAAAATCTCGATGCCTTCCTCCCGCGACCATTGCTGGGTATTGATAAAATATTTCATGGCATTTTCCGCGGACGGTTCTGCGCCATCAAAATTTTTTCCCTGGCTTGGCCAGCCTGTCTCGGTGATGATCACTTTTTTGCCTTTGGCGGCCTGCACCGCCTGCTGGTACATCTGTTTCATATAAACCAGGGAATAGTCGAAGTGGCAACCTTCCCAGAAGGGGTAGCAATTGGCCAAAATGACATCGCAGGCCTCCGTAATTTCAGGGCAATCGGTAAACTCGTAATAGGCATCCACATAGCCGGTGGGCAGCTCCGGAATAGCCTTTTTTACCCGGTGGATGTACTCCAGCAGGGCCTGCTCGCCCAGGTCTTTCCGGTAGAGCACTTCGTTGCCCACGGCGGCGATGTCGACGTATCCTGCTTTGGCCAGTTGTATCAGGCCGGCTATTTCCTGCTCGTTCAGGTCTTCATCGGTTCCCAACCAGGCGCCAACCAGGGTTTTCAGACCGAATTCACGGGCTACTTTGGGCACCAGTTCGTTGCCTTCGATACAGGAAAAGGAGCGTATCCATTTGGTGTAAGGGGCAATGACTTTCATCCGGCGCCGGATTTGTTCAACCGTTAAAATATCGCCTGGTTTTTGGCCCTCTTCGTAGGCGCTGTAACAGAGGCCATGCATGCCCCCTTCCAATGTCTGCCGGAACAGGCTTCGAATCTGTTCGGGCGATTTGCCGGAATAGTCTGTTCCCGATAAGGCTAAGTGTTTTCCTTGTTTGAATGACATAGTTTATTTTTTTAACCTCCATTGTTTCAATACTTGGGTTTTTCATCTATATCCCACAATCCCCACTGGGTACCCACTTCCCCTTCGTGATGAAGTTTCCAGGATTCGTCAAAGGAGGAGAAATAGAACATTTCAATATTTTTATCTTTAGCCCAATGCTGCGTATTGATAAAGTATTTCATCGCATTTTCAGCCGATGGATTGGCGTCCTGTACACTTTGCCCTTTACTTGGCCACCCGGTCTCCGTGATGATAACTTTTTTGCCTTTGGCTACCTGGCTTGTCAATTCATACATGTGTTGTATGAAATGCAAGGCGTGTTCATTGCCGGCGCCTTCCCAGAACGGGTAGCAGTTGATCAAAACCACATCGCAGGCCTCCGCCAGGGCGGGTTTTTCCAGGAAATGATAATAGGCATCCACATAACCCAGGGGAATGTGTTTGGGCAGCAATGCCCGCACCCGCCGAATGTATTGGATTACTTCCTGTTCGGACAGTTCATTGCGCTGCAGTACTTCGTTGCCCACTGCCGCTATATCCACCAATCCTGCTTCCGCCAGGTTTACAAGGGCTTTAATTTCTCTTTCGTTCCTTTCCTTATCCTGGCTTATCCAGGCGCCGACCATTGTTTTCAGGCCTTTTTCCCGTGCAACTTTTGGGATCAATTCGTTGCCCTGGGTACAGGAAAAGGAACGCACCCATTTTGTATAGGGCGCGATGATTTCCATCCGCCGGCGAATCTGGGATTCGGACAATACATCACCCGTTCCCTGGCCTTCGGTGTAGGGGCTGAAGCACAAACCATGCAGGCCGTTGTGGAGCGTTTGGGAAAACAATGACCTGATTTCCGCTGTCGTTTTACCGCTAAAATCCAAGCCTGTCATCACATTCAAATTCAATCCCTTCTCTTTCAGTAAAAGCAGTTTGCCCGGCAAATAAGCCGACGAGCCATTCCCGGCTGCTTTTTTCCGGTTTATATCTGCCCGAATTTCATGGGCGCGTTCTTCGGACACGTCATAATTGCGCATGATCCACATGGCAGCCAATGTCCCGATAATAGGGACCCCGGAAAAAAACAGCCTTAACCCGGATACGGCGTCTTCCGGCTGAACTTCGGCATCCGGGGAGAATCCAACCAAAGTCATGATAGCGCCGCTGAGCAAGCCGGCAATGGCAAAACCGAATTTCACCATCCACCAGTAAATCGCGCCGAAAATACCTTCCCGCCTTTTGCCCGTATTCAGTTCGTCCAAATCGCACACATCCGCCGTCATGGACATCATCAGGGTGAACAAACTGCCGATCCCGAAGGAAAAGAACGGAAGCGCAAAAAAGAACATGTAGGGTTTGCCCGGCACAAACAGGAACCAAAACAAGACATATCCGAAGATGGAAATTCCCTGCGAGAGCATAAAGGCATTTTTCTTGCCCATTTTTTTAGACATCCATGCCACGGTGGGTATCACCGCGAAAGTGGTCACTAAGGCCCCCACGCTTCCGAATAAAGTCGGCCAAACGCCTGCTGCTCCCGCATCGCCATTGAACAAATAATAAACAATGATAAAAAAGGAGAAGGAAGCTACCGTATTGAACGCATTAAAAATCAGAAATGTAGAAAAACACAATTTCCTGAACGGACGAATCTTGAAAGCTTCCCTGAATCCGTTCAGAATTTCTTTGAGTCCGCCTCCAATATTTTTCAGGCTCAACGGGATGAGGCTGTTATCGTCTTTGGTGGATTTGCTTTTGATAAAAAAAGCGGGAATCATGGCCAAAATCATACAAAATATGCCCACCCATACGGAGAGTGTCCGGGTGGCCGTATCTGCATTTTCAAACCAGGCGGGGTCGTACATCACTACCCAAAACCAGGGGGCAATGACCCAGGCCCACTGCCCGATCCACTGCGCCACGGCCATAATGTTGGTGCGCTCGTGGAAATCATCGCTCATTTCATAGCCCATGGCTACATAGGGTACGCTGAAAATGGTCAGCCCCGTATAGAATACAAAAGACCAAAGCAGGAAGTAGATGAAGTTATATTCCACGCCGTTTTCCCGGTGCAATTGCCACATCGCCACAAATGAAATGCCCATGATGACGGCGCCAGCAAAGACATAGTGCCTGCGCCGGCCCCACACGGAGCGGGTATTGTCGGTGATAAATCCCATAATAGGGTCGGTAATGGAATCATACACCCGGGGAAGGAAAAACAGGATGCCCCACATCCAGCCCGGGAAACCTAAATCCTGTACCAGCACAACCATGAATATTCCCAGGGCAGCCGGGAACATTTGATTGGCAAGCATACCCAATCCGAAGGCAACCTTTTGCCCGAAAGGAACTTTGTTAGCGGTTGTTGCTGAATTACTCATTGTTGGTGTTTCGTTTATTTTTAAAAATAAATTGGCAGGATATACCACCCGCCAGCGATTCCCGGTCTAATGCTTCGCCGGCATTTTTTGCTTCATCGGTGGCAGCATGGCTTCTTCCAGCAGGGCTTCTTTATTGCCGCCATAGGTTTTTACAATAGGATTTCCGTCCCTCGACAGTCCTTTAAAAACACCCTTATCCACCAAATCCCATAAGGCATATTTGGCTTTCCCGTCGATGGTGAACAATCCAAAATGGTTTTCCGAGCCTCCGGGATTGGCGGCGTCTTTCCAGATTTCATCAAAAGCTTCGAAGTAAAAGCAGGCGATGCCCTCGCGATTGGTCCATTCCCGCATCATGTTGTAATAAAGCCCTTCCTTGTATTCGTCGGTCGCTTTTGAGCCGTTGGCCCCGTAGTGTTCATTGGATGCGCTGGCCCATCCCGTTTCGCCGATATGGATTGGTTTTTTTATGCCCAGTGCTTTCATGTATTGAGCGACGCTTCGGTATTGCGCAACGGCATAATCCAGGGCACGGGCCATGGCAGCGGTAATTTTGGCCGTATCGGAGAGCGCCTCTTCACCCTCGAAATTGCCCCAAAAAGCTGGATTGTAATGGGTGTCGTGCATGGGGTAGGTATGCATCGACACAAAATCGACGGCTTTCAGGAGTTTGGTTAAATCTTCGACGTGGTATCCGGCATCTCCACCGCCCCAGGATGCGAAATTATCGGAACTGGTGATCCAAAGGTCTTTGGGCAGTTTGCCTGCTTGCTTCAGGGCTTGCAGTTGGTTCACGTATTTCAGGATCACCCAGGGCTGCACGAAGTAGCTGGCGGCCCATTTCACCATCGCCTCGTTGCCGACGGCTATGATTTTTACGATGTCGGGGTATTGGACGGCCATATCCACCGCCCGTTGAATTTCGGCAGCGTTGGCTTCGGCATCTTCTTCATCATGGTTGGGGTGGTTCGTCCAGGCTTTTTTACAGTCTATCCATGCGCCCAGCATGACGTACATTTCGAAATTGGGGTTTTCCTGTTTTAACGCGCGAATAGCTTTTAACAGGTTGGAGGCTTCTGCCAATTTGGTGTTGTACGTCCGCAGCACCCTGACGCGCATGGCGGCGAGGATTTTCATGTCCTCTTTCAATTGTTCCGCGGTGGGTTGTATATCACGGCTGTTTTTCCGGTAGCCGCCGTAAGAAATGGCCAAATATTCAGGATTGCCCAGGATGTCTTTAGCTGTCAATGCTTTCTTGTTTTGCGGTCGTGAAGGTTGATTTTGCCCTATTTTTATGCCACATGCTACATTGAACACCAAGGCCAGCAAGACTGCGAAGGCTTGCCATAATTTAGGGCTGTAAACCGTCCGGGTCTGCCAGACCCGGACGGTTTTTTTGCTCGAAAAATGAGAATGTCCGATAGTATGTGTTCTCACCCTATTTCAACATTGAAGGTTTGATTTGAACATTGATTTGCACGATGTCGCCCGTCCTTTCAAAAATTTTCAGGCTGTTGTTTTCATCCGCGGTCAAATCGTCCGATGTTGTAAGCGCGTTGTTCTTGTGTATGAGCGTCAGGCTGTTCTCCGTGGCCAGGCTGTACACCACCGGCACCTGGCAACAGGTAAAACAAAGCGACCCTTTTTCGAGCGGCAATTGCCGGTGTTCCTGATGCACATCTATGTATTCGAATATTTGGGCTTCCCCAAGGAATTCGCTTTTCCGCAGCAGGCATGGGTTGAAATGCAACCGGCCATTTTTCACCAAAACGCCCAGCTCGCCGAACCTGCTCAGAATGTCTTCTTTTACCTGTCCCGTCATGCCGGGTTGCTGCGCCCCTTTTCCGGCGGGTGTATGGGAGTACGGGTCGGTAGGAAAGGCGCCGTAGAGCGACGGGGATTTGTGGACGCCGATGCCTTCATTGATTTCATAGTAATGTGCTATCAGCCTGCCAATGACCTCTTCGCTTTCGCCTTCCCCGGCGGCCTTCAGACAGCACTCCTGCACGGCCAGCAGCAGTTTCGACACCATGTGCCAATAAATAGAACCCAAACCTTCATAGCCGAAAAAAGTACCCGAGCGCCCGGTGAACGCCTTGTGGTTGAATATGTCCTCGAATATTTGCAGCACCCGGTTTTTGTCTTTTTCAACGAGGGGCGCATATTTTGTTTTCGCCAGTTCGTTCAACGCGGCGTTCAGGTCGTTGGCGTTTTTGAAGTTGCCATTAAAATGATGTACGCCATCGATGTCCTTTTCGATAATATCCACATTGCCGTCGGATACCAGTTGGGTAAGCAGGGCTGACTGTGCGACGGCTGCTGCCGGCACATTGTTTTTTTCCAGGAAGCCGGGCAAATCTTTGTTGGGATACAACAGGTAACTGTATTGGTCGGGACGGAACAATTTGCTTTTTTTCAAACTGTCCAAAAGCAATACGGCGTCCCGGGCTGATAAATATTTGGAACTCAATACGGCTACCTGCCCCTCCAGCATTTCGCTCAACCGGGAAATGGAAATTTTATCACCGCTTTCGGGTGTCATCAGATTATAGGCATGATACAAATGGTCCGGCCTTTTATTGGCATCGATGGCATGTTCCAGGTAGCGGAGGCTCAGGTCAAAAAACTGCCCTATTTCAGATAAAGAAACTGCCTGTTTCGATCCTGAAAATGGCCGGCTGTA